>JAGARS010000070.1 GCA_017622155.1 Peptococcaceae bacterium | reverse complement strand
CAGTATGCTTCTGGAACTATTCGCCGATGAAGGGGTCGGCACCATGGTGGTAAAGGAGTAGATGACAATGAAAACGACAACAGCACAGGTAATTGCAGACGGTCAGAAATATGTTATGAATACATATGGCCGTTTACCGATTGTAATTGATAAAGGCGAAGGCTGCTATGTATGGGATTTAGACGGCAACAAGTATCTGGATTTGGTAGCAGGCATTGCGGTGAATTCTTTGGGGCATGGCCATCCGGCAGTTGTACAGGCCATTAAAGAGCAGAGCGAACAGCTCTTACACTGCTCTAACTTATATTGGATTGAAAACCAGGTAAACCTGGCGAAACTGCTGGTAGAAAAAAGCGGTTTGGGCAAAGCATTTTTCTGCAACAGTGGTGCAGAAGCAAATGAAGCAGCAATCAAATTAGCTCGCAAATGGGGCAAAGGGGAAAAATATCATTTTGTCGTAATGCAGAAATCCTTCCATGGACGTACATTAGGGTCTCTGGCTGCTACAGCACAGGAAAAATACCAGAAGCCGTTTATACCATTGCCGGAAGGGTTTACTGCTGTACCATTGGGTGATTTAGAAGCACTGGAAGCAGCTATCCGTCCTGAAACCTGCGCAGTAATGCTGGAACCGATTCAAGGCGAAAGCGGCATCAATGTGCCAAGCGTGGAATATATGCAGGGTGTGCGTGCACTGTGTGATAAATATGGCATTCTGATGATTCTGGATGAAGTACAGGCGGGGCTGGGGCGTACCGGCAAACCATTTGCTTTCCAGAACTTTGGGATTGTGCCGGATATTATTTCTCTGGCAAAGGCCATTGCAAATGGTGTACCAATGGGTGCTATCGTAGCAAAAGACGAAGTAGCAGATTGTTTCCAGCCAGGTGATCATGCAAGCACATTTGGCGGCACACCGATTGCTACTGCAGCAGGGCTGGCAGCCTGCAATATTCTGCTGGATGATGCTTTTCTGGCCAACGTACAGGAAACTGGTGAATATTTCCGTGCAGAACTGCGTGCCATTGGCGAACGCCATCCGGGACGCATCAAAGAAGTACGCGGCTTGGGGCTGATGATTGGCTGTGAATTGACAGGCTCATCCAAAGAAGCTGCTGCAGAGCTGTTAAAACGCGGTGTGCTGGTAAACAGCATTGGGGAACATGTCCTGCGTTTTGTGCCGCCACTGACCATTACCAAAGCGGAAATCGACAGCTTTATGCCGATTCTGGAAGATGTACTGACAAAATAATCATGTGTATGTGTTGCTCCCGATGGGTTGATTCTATCGGGAGTTTTTCTATACATACGAACGGATTTGTGCTATAATATAGCAAAATATTTGCGGCATATTACAGATGTAAGGAGATAGAGTGAAACATGGCAAAACAAACAAAAACTCAACCAGCAAAACAAAATAAAAGTCGCGGGCATACCGTTGCAGGGATTATCGCAATATTGGTGCTGGCGTTTACCTGTATTGTGGTGAATGTGAATGGCGCAGCATGGGGCGGCAATGCCGGCTTTGACAGCCTATTGATTACGCTGTTCTTTATTCTGCTCTGGAGTATGTTCATTGTGATTTATAAGGATAATAGTATCCTTGCCAAAATTTTATATGTGTTAAGCCTTTTGCTGTGTATGGCAGCCGCATGTGGTTTTGTATTGCGTCTGGCAGGCAATGGCGGTTTTATTTCCGCAATGCTGATCTCTATCGTAGCAGTGCCGTTTTACGGCTTTACAATGTTTGCCGATTGGACAATTGTTTACGGTATTGCCACAGCGTTTACCCTTTGGTGGATGCTCTATACAGGAGCCAATGTGAGACGATTAAAAGAAGACGCTGCAAAAAAAGAAGACAAGGCTTAATAAGAATTTGAATCTATCTGGAAATAAAAGAAACGCATCTGCTGATGAGAACAATCATTGGCAGATGCGTTTCTTTTATGAAAAACGACATTTCGAAAAGAGTTTATTTTTTGAATATTACAAACTTACATAACAGAAAACCCCACACGCCTTGACATATCATTGTAAACAGTTTAATCAGCATTGGATCCCATGGCAGTATGCCAAGCATCAGATTCAGGAATACAAAATTCCAGCAGTAGAGCAGAATAAACAGTACAATAGAACGTGCATAATTGGATGTGGATTTAAATGTGATATTGCGATTCAGCATGAAATTCCATGAGCCGGATACAAAAATGGAGCCTGCGCTTGGAATTGGAGCCGGCAAAGTAAGCAGCTGCAGCAAAGCAAAGGCGCCAAACTCTACAAATGTCTGAGAAAATGAAACCAGAAAATAGCTGAAGGCTTCTCGCGCCGATTGATGTTTTGCAGTGTGTGCTGTTATGTGCTGTGACATGACGATATACACTCCTTTTATAGTAATGTGTCAGTATGATTTACGATGTATTATACTACAAAGCATCGAATCTCACAATAGCAGACGATGGCGGATAAAAAGACGCAATTATACAAAATAACCCGGAAAAACATCTTGTCAATCCACGGGGAAGGGGGTAAACTATATAAAATATGATTTATCAATCATATTGTGCAGGTTTTGTAGGGACGGATATGAAAATGTTCCGTTTAATTTATTTTTGAGGTGATAAGCATGAAAATTGCGGTAGTTGGGTTGGGTTTGATAGGCGGTTCCTTTTGTAAAGCGATTAAGGAATATACAAATCATACCTGCCTTGGGGTAGGACGAGATTTAAACAGCAAATCGGTGCAGATGGCATTATTGACAGATGCCATTGACAAAGCCATTGTGCCGGAAGAATTGGGGGAGGCAGATTTCAGTATTATTTGTCTGCATCCGCAGGGGATTATTGATTTTATTAAAGAAAACCAGCAGTATTTCCGTCCGGGCAGCATCGTGATTGATGCAGGCGGTGTAAAAGAAGCCATCGTGGCAGAAGTAGATGATATCTTAAGAGAACGGGGCGTTATTTTTATCGGATGCCATCCGATGGCAGGGCGTGAGTATTCAGGCTTTGCGTATTCTTTGCCCGATTTATATAAAGGTGCAAGTATTATTTTGACGCCGTCTGATTATGTGCCGGATGAAGCAAAAAAAGTGGTAGAACAATTGGCGCGTGAATTAAAATTTGGTCGTGTGGTATATACAACACCGCAGGAACATGATGCAACCATTGCATTTACATCACAGCTGGCTCATGTAGTGTCCAGTGCATATATCAAAAGCCCGACTATGCGGCAGGAAAGCGGGTTTAGTGCCGGAAGCTTTCAGGATTTAACCAGAGTAGCCAAGCTGAATGAAGATATGTGGACAGAATTGTTTTTAATGAATCAGCCGGCATTGCAGCACGAACTGGAAATAATTATTGCGTCTTTAGAGCAATATCGTGATGCACTGGATCGCAAAGATGCGGAAAAACTGCACGAGCTGCTGAAAGAAGGGCGAATTCTGAAAGAATGGAGTCTGGCGCACTCTATTACAGAATAAAGCGATATGCACAAAGGGGTACCATGTAAAATAGTAGCGGATAAAAAAGAATCCTGTATACTGAAATATCGTGATTTGGTTACAATTCCTATAAAAACATGATACAATGATAAAGTTGAGTGCTATATTATGTGGTTTCGAAAACTACATAAAATAATTATAAAATCGTGAGAGGTATCGCTATGGTTCAGATTGTAACAGACTCTTCTACATTAATCACAGTGGACGAAGGAAAAGCAATGGGCATTGATGTACTGCCATTGTGTGTTAATATTATGGATGAAGATTATCGTGATTTGCAGGTAGATATGGATGATTTTTACGGCAAGATTGCAAAAGGCGGAGTGCCGAAAAGTTCCCAGCCGCCGGTTGGTGAATTTGTGGAAGCATTCAAACAGCATACCGGCAAAAAAATTCTGAATATTGCTATGGCGCACGGTCTGTCCGGCACATATCAGAGTGCATGCGGTGCCAAGGAAATTGCTGAAAACAAGGATGATATTGAAGTATTCAATACACGTACGCTTTGCGGCCCGCATCGTTATATGGTACAGAAAGCACATGCAATGGCCAAAGCAGGCTTTACTATGGAAGAGATTCTGCATGCGCTGGAAGAATGTCGCACCCATTGCCATTCTTACTTAATTGTGCAGGACTTCGATTTCTTGCGCAGAGGTGGTCGTTTGACACCGGTAGCAGCGAAATTTGCTTCTGCTCTAAATGTAAAACCAATTATGGAGCAGGTAGAAGAAGGCACACGTTTGAGCATTCATGGTGTGGCGCGTACTATGAAAGGCGCTGCCAAAAATATTAAAGCACAGCTGGAAAAACGCAATATCGGCGAAGGGTATCTGATTTCAATCTCTCATGCACGTGCTGAAAAAGATGCACATGAAATTGCAGAAGTAATGCGTGCTGCATTTGCAAAAGCAAAAGTGGAAATTCTGGATTTGTCCCCTGCGTTTATTACACAGGGCGGCCCTGGCTGTATTGCAGTACAGTATGTAAAAATGTAATAAAATCGTAAGCCGTCATCCTGTGGGGTGGCGGTTTTTGTTATAATCTTGTGCGATACATATAGCATATATGCTGCAATTCGTGTACAATAGAAAAGCAATACAAGGAAAGAAGGGGAATTTTGTGATAGAGCTTGACGGAATGCGCGATGATGTGATTAAGCTGACTTTACAGAAACTCTTGCCAAATGGCCACAAAGATATGGGCGAAATGCCCATCATGTTTTTTCGTATTCGTCTTCTGGACGGTACCTGGATTGGCAACTGCGACTTACGCTTAGGAGATAGTGAAAATACAGAAATATTAGGGCATGTAGGCTATTCTATACATGAAGCCTATCGCGGTCATCATTATGCTGTGAATGCATGCAGACTGCTGTGCGGCTATGCCAAACGCGCCAATATGACACAGCTGGATATCACCTGCGATATAGATAATTATGCTTCTATTCGCACCTGTGAACTGCTGGGAGCAGAAAAAATCGATACCATAGATGTGCCAAAAGATTTCAAAACATATGATGACACACCATGTATCGGGACAAAATATAAATTTCGTGTAAAACTGTAATGCCGCAATAGAATCTGCGCACTCGAGAGGTTGTTTCTGTCATACACTATTTTGACAGGAGGGATCGGTATGGCATTTTACAAGAGTCGCTATGAAGTGGTAGAGGGAAAAATACGGGATTTACAGGAAGAACGGAAATCATTAATTGATCTGGTAATGGAATTATTCCGTCAGGTGGAAGAATTAGAACGCAGACTGGATGAACTGTATCACAGCTGCACAGAAGAAGATTGGTTTTAGGGAAAAAATAAAAAAGATAAACCGGCAGATGATTTCTGCACGTCGAGATTGACATGGACAGATGCGCAGGAATGTCTATAATGCGGTGGATGCAATCCACAAGCATAAGACATTTCCAGCAGATGTCCAGGGAACGAGGGACGCAGAAATACTTCTGCCGGTTTTGTTATAATATTTTTATAATCCGATGAATCCTTTTACTACGAACCAGATTGGCGGTACCAGAAGTGCAGGAAGCATATTCAGTGTTTTGCAATCCTTCAACCCTAAAATGCCGATACCGGAGCTGGCAATGAGGATACCGCCGATGATAGAAATTTCAGTCATCAGTTCCGGCGATAAAAACGGTGCCAGAAAGCCGGCACACACATAGATACTGCCCTGCCACAGAAACAGTACAATGGCAGACAATGCAATGCCAATCCCATAAGTAGATGCCAATACCATAGAAGTCACAAAATCCAGCGTAGCGTTGGTAAAAAGAAATGTATGATCACTGTATAAAGCACTCTGGATTGGCCCTAGAATAGACAGCGTACCGATGCAGAACAGCAGCACTGCTGTAGACAAGCCCTGGCTCAGCTGCGAAGAACCGAATTTGCCGGTCAGGCTTTGAAATTTGCCGTCGATGTTGAGAATGGTGCCAATGAGGCTGCCTGCAGCCAGGCTGATAATAAACAGTACAGGGTAATCGCTGTTTGGCATATTGCCTACGATAGCATTGATGCCCAATGCTACAGCGGCCAGGCCCATAGCGGTAAACAATGCTCCTGAATATTCTTCTTTAATGCCTTTTCGCACCACACTGCCGATGATACTGCCGGTGATAATGGTGCATACATTTACAATTGTTCCTATCATGTTGATTTCCCCTTTGCAGTTAAGTAAATTGTTTTCGTTACATTATAACAAAATATCAGAATTTATACAAACTTTTCCGTCAAATAAGGGTATACAGAAATTTGGCGGCATGATAAAATAAAAGTTAT
>JAGARS010000069.1 GCA_017622155.1 Peptococcaceae bacterium | reverse complement strand
TTGGAGGGTATGCTATATTGTTTGATTGCAAATTTATTTTGCAAATAAAGAAGGCGAAATTATGTCTGCAAAGACATTGCAAGAAAATCATAAAAATTTTACCGGTCAGTTGACCAAAGCACAGGAAACCATGCTGATTGTTACGGTTATGCTGGGGTGCTTTATTTCTGTGCTGAATATCACCAATATCAATATTGTATTGCCAAATCTGCTGACGCATTTTCATACAGATATGGCTTCTGTACAGTGGATTGTGGTCAGCTATATGCTGGCCAGCGGGCTGATTATGCCGGCTTGCGGCTATTTTATGGACAAGTTCAGCTGCAAAAATCTGTTTATTGTGGGGGTAGTGCTGCTGGCAGGTGCATCTGTACTGTGTGCTATGGCGCCTACTATTGAGCTGATGATTGCAGCCCGTGTGCTGCAGGGGCTGGCAGGCGGTATTTTGATGCCGGTGCCCGGTACGCTTGTTTATCAGTTTATTCCCAGAGAGCGTCAGCTCACTACCATGTCATGGGTATCGATGATGACATCCTTTGGGGTGGCGATTGGTCCGTCTCTGGCCGGTGTGATGGTGGAATATCTGGGCTGGAAGGCTATTTTCTGGGCCAATGTGCCGTTTTTACTCCTGGATTTGCTATTAATTCTTAAATTTGTACCGTTCCGGGCATATGCCGGCGATCAGGCTCTGGATTATGTAGGGCTGTTTGCAGCATCGGGGGCTACAGTGGCACTGCTGTTTGGGTTTAATCAGGGCGGAAGCTTGGGCTGGACCAGCCCGATAACGCTGGCGCTTTTGGGTGGCGGTGCGCTGCTTTTAGCATACTTTGTGGTACATGCCACCCATATGGAGAAGCCTTTGTTAAACTTTAATGTTTTTCGCTACAAAGGGTTCACGTATAGCTTTATTTTAAATAATGTGCAATCCATAGCTACCTGTCTGGGGCCTATGTTTATGGCACTTTATCTGCAAAACTGCATGGGGCTGGATGCACTGCATGCAGGGCTTGCCATGTTTGCCCCTTCTATGCTGATGGCGTTTATGGCGCCGCTTTCGGCAAAAGGGGTTAAGCGGTTCGGTTATCGGACAGTTATATTGACCTCCATGCTGTTATTGTGTGTGGTTACCTGGCAGATGAGTCTGTTTGGTATCGCTACTACAATGCTTGGTTTTACATTCTGGTTCTCTTTGCGTTATGTGGCACTGGGGCTGTTGACACCGCCGATTAACAACTTTGCTATGATGTCGGTACCGGTGCGCATCACAAGCCACGCATCCAGTATGGTGGCATGGGCGCGTCAGTTTATCAGCACTGTTTCCACCAGTATGTTTAGCCTCTTGTATGCAAGTCATATTGTAAAATACCTGAATGAAGGTGTGGCGGCAGATCAAATTGCAGCGGTGCAGATGCGTATCATTGAAGGGATGGCTATCAGTGATGTAAATCTGGGATGTACATTGATTCTGGTGATGAGTGTGCCGCTTGTTTTTTTATTGAAAGATAAATTGATTGAAACGGGCAAAGAAGAATAAATATACGAGGCCGGATATTTGGTGATTCGCCCGGCGAAGGTGATGGTATCCGAGCCAAGAATCATCAAATGATTCGGCCTCGCATGATAGAAAATATATGCAAATATATATAACAGAAAGCGAGGCCAATTATGGATTTATCGCAATTAAACATGCCGCAGCGTGAAGCGGTAGAATGCACAGAAGGGCCGCTTTTGATTCTGGCCGGTGCAGGCAGCGGCAAAACCCGTGTGCTCACCACTCGTATTGCATATTTGATTTACGAAAAACAGGTGGCACCGTGGAATATTTTGGCCATTACATTTACCAATAAAGCAGCGCAGGAAATGCGGGAGCGTATTGTGGCTCTGGTTGGCCAGGCCGGGGAAAAGGTATGGGCCAGCACGTTTCATTCTACCTGTGTGCGTATTTTAAGAAATGAAATCAACTATATCGGCTATGATACCAATTTTGTTATTTATGATGAAAGCGATCAGCTGACATTGCTGAAAATGATTCTGAAAGAAATGAATCTGGACGAGAAAAAGTTCCCGGCAAAAGGGGCTGCTGCGCGTATTTCTGCTCATAAAAATGAACTGCGTACACCGAGCCAGGCCCATTTTGCTGCGATGGGCGATTATGCAGATGAAACATATGCGGAAATTTATCGTATTTATCAGCAGCGTTTAAAGCAGAATAATGCAGTAGACTTTGATGATTTGATTATGCTCACTGTGGAGCTGTTTCAGCATAATCCTGATGTGCTGGACCGCTATCAGGAGCGGTTTCGCTATATTCTGGTGGACGAGTATCAGGACACCAATATGGCGCAGTATGTACTGGTGAAACTGCTGGCACAGAAATATCAGAATCTGTGCGTAGTAGGGGACGATGACCAGTCTATCTATCAGTGGCGCGGTGCCGATATCCGCAATATTTTGAGCTTTGAAGAGGATTATCCGGCTGCCAGTGTGATTAAGCTGGAGGAAAACTATCGCTCTACACAGCGCATACTGGATGCAGCCTATCATGTGGTGCGCCACAATGAAGGCCGCAAAGATAAACGTTTATGGACCGAAAAAACAGGTGGTGCGCTGCTTGCCAGCTACAGCGGATTTACCGAACGGGAAGAAGCATGGTTTATTGCCAATCAGATTCGAAGCGGCATATCCGATGGCAGATCGTACAAAGATCATGCCATTTTGTGCCGTGCGACGGCGCAGTTCCGTGTCATAGAAGAAACCTTAATCAAAGAAAATATTCCATATCATATTTTTGGCGGTCAGAAGTTCTATGGCCGCAAAGAAATCAAAGATATCATGGCATATCTCAAAATCATTGCCAATCCGGCTGATGAAATCAGTGCGGAACGTGCCATTCAGGCACCGAAACGGGGCCTGGGCGATACCAGCTGGATGAAGCTGGTGCAGTTTGCTTATGAGCAGAATATCACCATTCTGGAAGCCATGATTCGTGCAGAAGAAAGTACACTGACGAAAAAATATGCGTTGATTGCTGTGCAGTTTGGCCGCCTGCTGGAAACATTCCGCACCTTGAGTGACAATTTGAGTGTTACAGAGCTGACACAGACCATTCTGGAGGAAAGCGGCTATCAGCAGATGCTGGAAGCGGAGAAAACGGTGGAAGCAGAAACGCGTCTGGAAAACCTGAAAGAGTTTTTGTCTATTACCACTGCTTTTGATTCCAGAGAGGACAGCGACAATCTTACTTTATCTGCTTTTCTGGCAGAGGTGGCGCTGTTTACCGATTTAGATCAGATGGACGACACCGAAGATGCGGTTACCATTATGACCATGCATGGTGCCAAAGGGTTAGAGTTTCCGGTGGTGTTTATTGCCGGTATGGAAGAAAATATTTTCCCGCATGCCAGAGCAGTGCACGACTTGGCAGAGAGCGGTATGGAAGAAGAACGCCGTTTGTGCTATGTGGCTATCACCCGTGCCAAAGAGCAGGTATATTTTACCCGTGCAGGTGAGCGTATGCTGTACGGCCGTACAGCGTATAATCCGATGAGCCGGTTTTTGCGGGAAATTCCGCAGGAGCTGATTCTGGATATGAATCGGGAAATGCCGCGCAAACAGGCATCCGGCAC
>JAGARS010000068.1 GCA_017622155.1 Peptococcaceae bacterium | reverse complement strand
CTGTGCTTTCTGTAAGCCGAATGGTATTTGCAGGGTCTACAGGATTATAATACTGGTCATATGCCCGCAGCTTATATTCTGCAGTTTCTCCAATAAATAATGTCTGGCTTCCGCCAATAGAAATGCCCTGTACTCTGCCTTGCGGAGCTGTAGAGTATATACCCAGCCCTTCTACTACACTGCGCTCCAGCCCATTGTTTTCCGGATGAATCACCCGCACACGTTCTATTTCTCCCAGAGGTCTGCTCACCATAGTTGTAGATCCTCCGCCATCCAGATTCACCGCTTTCCACACGCCCAGTTTGGTCAAAAGAAGAGACAGATTGCCTAATGTAATCCCTTTACTTTCCGCTGTACGCCCTTCTACTGCAATCAGATACAGTGTTTTGCCATCCTGAGAAATACCTGCGGCGGTTCTGGCACGTATACCGCCTAAAGCAGATAGGTCTTTCGTATACGGCACCATTTGCCCCTGATCAACCAGCAGCCCATGTCCACCTATTACCAGCTGCCAATCTTTTGCTGGTTCATAAGAATATGCAATATGAATGGTATCACCAATCACAAAACTTTCTTTCAAAAAATCGGCCGCAGTGCCATCCCCATGCACAATATAACATCCTTCCGGCACCGGCATATCAAAGCCTCCATCGAAAGCTATATCGACAACTTTGTTATCCTTTACCAGCAATTCTGCAGGCACACCGGTATAACTGTCAATGCCTCGCGTAGTGCCGCCCCATAAATCATTATATAGATGCAATTTGTTTAAATGACTGTGCTGCCCGGTAGTCTCCTCCCAGTAGACTGTTTTATTAAGACCTGAAAGATTCATAATAGCACCGTAATTGTTACTCACATATCCTGAAAAAGAAAAAGGCTCAATATATGCTGTAGCATCATCTGTAATCCCTAAACAATATACACCGTTTAAATAAGATTGACTTGATGCCAGCTGTCCCTCAATGACCGTAGTCCCGATTGGAGCACCTTCTGCACGGGTGTTATAGAAATCACCATTAATCATCGCAACAGCATTGGTAGCATTGGCCATAGCACTGACCGTAGCACGTTTGGTAAACTGCCCCTGCCCCGGTACAATATCCAGCTTTACATACGGATTCGTCAAATCAATTTCCAGTACAGATGCTTTCACCATACCATCGGCAATATCCCAAGTATAATTGGTCTGTACAACACCGGACGTAATAGGAGAAGTATTGATTTGCTTTAATTCATTTGTAGCTGCACCTGCAGGAATGCAGGATGTTATTATCATTGCTCCGGCCAAAATAGCACTGATTGTATGTTTCATTGCAGTTTTTGCTTTCTGTTTTGCCATATATCCGATTAATTTTCCCATAATTTTCTCCTCTCCTGTATCAAATATGTATTTTATTATACCACACACAATTTATGCAACCAACCTCTAATATATGGATGAAATACAGTCAAAAAAAGTTGCAAAATACGCTATAAAATTTTAACACCCATAAAAATACAGAAAAACCTCTGCTGAACAATATCTGCTCAACAGAGGTCTGTATAACATTCTCATTATTTTGCGTAATCTACAGAACGTGTTTCACGCACAACTACTACTTTAATCTGACCCGGATATTCCAATTCTTTTTCAATACGTTTTACAATATCACGAGACAGTTTTACTGCACCGGCATCGTCTACCTTATCCGGTTTCACAGTGATACGAATTTCTCGACCGGCCTGAATTGCAAAGGATTTTTCTACACCTTCAAATTCATTCGCAATCTCTTCTAATTTTGCCAGACGTTTCAGATAAGATTCCAATGTCTCACGACGTGCACCCGGACGAGCAGCAGATACAGCATCGGCTGCAGATACCAATACAGCCTCTACAGTACGCGGATCTACATCGCCATGATGTACTTCAATCGCATTAATAACATCTTTAGATTCTCTGTAACGTTTCGCCAAATCAGCACCGATAGAAATATGCGGACCTTCCACTTCGTGGTCAACCGCTTTGCCCAAATCATGCAGCAAACCGGCACGTTTTGCCAACTGTACATCCACACCCAGTTCAGCTGCCATCATACCTGCTAAATGTGCAACTTCAATGGAATGATTCAGCACATTCTGACCATAACTAGTTCTGTATCTCAAACGACCCAACAGTTTAACCACTTCCGGATGCAGATTATGCACACCGGTTTCAAAGCAAGCACGTTCGCCTTCTTCACGGATTTTCTGATCGATTTCACGCTGTGCACGTTCTACCATTTCTTCGATGCGTGCAGGATGAATGCGACCATCTACAATCAGTTTTTCCAGCGCTACTTGAGCAATATCGCGACGAATCGGATCAAAGCCGGACAGAATTACTGCTTCCGGTGTATCATCAATGATTAAATCAATACCGGTCAGTGTTTCCAAGGTACGAATATTTCTACCTTCGCGTCCAATGATACGGCCTTTCATTTCATCGTTTGGCAAAGCTACAACAGACACAGTCGTTTCTGCTACATGGTCAGCTGCGCAACGCTGAATCGCCAAAGAGATAATCTCTCTTGCTTTTTTATCAGCAGTTTCTTTCGCCTGCGCTTCCATTTCTTTAATCATTACTGCTGTTTCGTGCTGAATTTCTTCTTCTACTTTGTTCAGCAGCTGTTCACGCGCTTCTTCTGCAGTTAAATTCGCCAGACGTTCCAGTTCAGCAGACTGCTGTGCATACAAATCTTCTACACTTGCTTTGATTTTTTCAATCTGTGCTTCCGTTTTCTGCATATTCAGCTCTTTCTGTTCCAGAGCTTCTGTTTTACGGTCTAACGCTTCTTCTTTCTGAATCAGACGTTTTTCAGAGCGCTGTTGTTCTGCACGGCGTTCTTTCACTTCAACTTCTGCTTCATTACGAATTTTGTGTGCTTCGTCTTTGGCTTCTAAAATCGCTTCTTTGCGGAT
>JAGARS010000067.1 GCA_017622155.1 Peptococcaceae bacterium | reverse complement strand
CTGCAGTGTCGAGATTGACATGGACAGATGCGAAAGATTGTCGAAGATGCGGTGGACGAAGTCCATAAGCATAAGACAATATGAGCAGATGTCCAGGGAACGAGGGTTTGCAGAAATGATTGCTGTCTTTTGTTGTATATTCCAATGAGGAAAGAAAATTTGTATACTGTCTCTTTGTTGTATACTCGAGGGTTTGCGGAATCAATTACTGCCTTTTGTTTTATACGCGTTTATACGCGCTTATTGTATTTATATTGTATTTTGTATTTCTGTACATTTCTAACGCATTTCTCATTGAAAAAGCCTGCTAAAAGCGGTAAAATAGAAAGAATAGAATTTATTATAAAGGGGATATGACATGAAACAGAAATCCTTAAAAAAATATTTCGTCATTTTCCTCATTGCAGCATTGGTTTGCGGTATGCTCACAGGCTGCGGGGGCGGAAATGATAAAGAAATGTACAAAATCGGCATTGTACAGCTGGTAAGCCATGGTGCAGGCGAAGCGGCTGCAGACGGCTTTAAGCAGGCACTGTTGGATAGCGGTCTGGTAGAAGGCGAAACTGTCACATTTATTGAGCAGAATGGTCAGAATGAACAGAGTAATCTGGAAAGTATCGCACAATCATTCATCAGTGAAGATGTAGATCTCATTTGTGCAGTGTCCACTTCCACAGCGCAGGTGATGGCGGCAGCCACAGATGAAATTCCAATCGTAGGCACAGCCATTACCAACTATGAAGAAACCCGTCTGGTAGAAAGCAACGAAGCGCCCGGCTACAATGTTACCGGTACAAGCGACCAGAACCCTATTGAAAAGCAGGGTGAGCTGCTGCTGGATCTGGTGCCGGATGCAAAAAATGTCGGGATTGTATATAATGCCAGCGAGGTAAACTCTCAGCTGCAGGTAGCCAATATGACTGCTTATATGCAGAGCCGCAATGTAACAGTGGTAGAATCCACTTTTGCAGATATCAACCACATGCAGCAGGCAACACAGGCACTGGTGGGCAAAGTAGATGCCATTTATCTGCCGACAGACAATGCAGTGGCATCCAGTATGGCTCAGGTAGTGACCGTAGCTGAAGAAGCAAAACTGCCGGTGATTTGCGGCGCCATTACACAGGTAGAGGGCGGCGGCATTGCCACATACGGCATTGATTATTACAAATTAGGCTATCAGAGCGGTGAAATGGCTCTGAAAATTTTAAACGGTGAAGCAGAACCGGCAGCTATGCCGATTGAGTTCGCCAACGAAGATGATTTGGCACTGGTAATTAACAAAGGTGAAGCAGATTTGATTGGCCTTGATATTCCGCAGGAACTGCTGGAACAGGCACAGTTTGTTGAAACAAAATAATGGCAGAATGGTTGAAAGGAGATTTTTGATTTATGAGTATGAGTTTGATTACATCGACAGTATGGCAGGGGCTGTTGTGGTCTATTCTGGCACTGGGCGTATTTTTGACATATCGTGTGCTGGATATTGCAGACCTGACAGTAGAAGGCAGCTATCCGCTGGGTGCGGCAGTAGCTATTTCTTATATCGCAGGCGGCGGTTCACCGATTGTGGCGATTCTTTTAGCATTTGTGGCAGCAGCCATTGCCGGTGCGGTAACGGGGCTGTTACACACCAAATTGCAGATTCCTGCACTTTTGGCAGGGATTTTAACCATGATTGGGCTGTATTCCATTAACCTGCGTGTGATGGGCGGCAAATCCAATATTTCCATCCTGCGTATGGATAATGTGTATACATTTTTTGAAAACTTCGGTTTAGACAAAAATATGAGTATTCTGGTTTGCGGGCTGGTATTTGTAGTTGTAATTATCGCATTTCTGTACTGGTTTTTCGGCACAGAAATCGGTGCGGCAATCCGCGCTACCGGCAGCAACAAACAGATGATTCGCGCACAGGGTATCAATACCGATATCACTACCATTATCTGTCTGATGCTGGGTAATGGCTTAATTGGTATTGCAGGCGCACTGATCGGGCAGAGCCAGAGCTTTGCCGATGCCGGGATGGGGACAGGTACCATCGTAATCGGGCTGGCATCTATCATTATCGGGGAAGTGCTGTTTGGTACGCGCAACTTTATGAACTGGCTCTTGGCTATCGTAGGCGGTTCTATCGCTTATCGTTTTGTAGTAGCCATTGTACTGCAGCTGGGCTTCAACCAGAATGACATGAAACTGTTAACTGCAATTATCGTAGCACTTGCATTGGCAATGCCATTGATTAAAGCAAAAATCAGCAAAATAAAGGGGGCGTAACAGATGCTGGATGTCAAAGAAATCAGAAAAACTTTTAACGCAGGGACTGTAAACGAAAAGAAAGCATTGCAGGGTTTGAATCTGCATCTGAACAACGGCGATTTTGTTACCGTAATCGGCGGCAACGGCGCCGGGAAATCCACCATGCTGAATGCCATTGCCGGGGTATGGCCGGTAGACAGCGGCAGTATTGTCATTGATGGCGTGGATGTTACCAAACAGCCTGAGTACAAACGTGCCAAATATATTGGTCGTGTATTCCAGGACCCAATGATGGGCACAGCAGCTAATATGCAGATTGAAGAAAATCTGGCTATTGCCAGCCGCAGAGGTAAGTTCCCGGGCCTGGCATGGAGCTCTAAAGCCAAACAGAAAGAATTATTCCGTGAAATGCTGGCAGAGTTAGACTTAGGGCTGGAAGATCGCTTAACCAGCAAAGTAGGGCTGTTATCCGGCGGTCAGCGTCAGGCTATCACACTGCTGATGGCGACACTGAGCCAGCCGAAATTGCTGCTGCTGGATGAACATACCGCAGCACTGGACCCGAAAACAGCAGCCAAAGTATTAGAGCTGACAGAACGCATTGTCACCCGTGATAAATTAACCACACTGATGATTACCCACAACATGAAAGATGCGCTGCGTTACGGCAATCGTTTGATTATGCTGCACAACGGCAATATCATTATTGATGTAGCCGGTGAAGAAAAAGCAAAACTGGATGTACCTGACCTGTTGAAGATGTTTGAACAGGCCAGTGGGGATGCGTTGGCAAGCGACCGTATGCTGTTGACGTAGGCTTGTCTTTTTTCCGTATTACTGCGTTGTTTTCAAATTCGTTTGCTCGCGTACGATAAGTACGCGTCGCTTCACAAATTTGAAAGCCGCCTTGTACTACGAAAAAAATCCTGCGCCTACGGCTTGCGTATAAAGAAAATAATTAAAATAAAAAGACAGCAATATTTCTGCAGTGTCGAGATTGACATGGACAGATGCGAAAGATTGTCGAAGATGCGGT
>JAGARS010000066.1 GCA_017622155.1 Peptococcaceae bacterium | reverse complement strand
GTGGATATTGCCAAAGCCTATTACAGAGCTGAAATTATCCAGCAGGATTTACAGGCGCCGGGTGCAGTGAAAACCGTGAACGACTGGATTAGCACAGCCACCAAAGAACGCATTCAGAATATGCTGGACCAAATAGATAAAAATGCTGTGATGCTGCTGATCAACGCATTGACACTGGATGCCAAGTGGCAGGACACGTTTGATATTGCCAATACTGCAGAAGATGTATTTTATCTGCCTGACGGTGCAGAGCTGAAAAAAGAGTTTATGCATAAAAGGCTGACCAATGCATCCTATCTGCACTGGGACGGCGGTGAAGGTATTGTACTGCCATATCAGGAAAACAACCTGTCCATGATTGCACTGATGCCTGACGAAGCGTACAGCTGTGACGATATGATAAAGCAGCTGCATTCCGTATGGCTCAGAGAACTGCAGGATAATCGGACACTGGCTACCGTGAACTTATCCATGCCGAAATTCAAAATGGAAAGCAGTATCACACTCAACAATATTTGCCAGGCAATGGGGCTTGAAACTGCATTTGACCAGCATAATGCCGACTTCACCGGCATTGGCACAGCCGATAACGGCACCAATATCTTTATTGGCAGAGTACTGCAGAACTGTATGCTGGAAGTAGGCGAAGAAGGTACCAAAGCCGCCGCGGCCACCGTAGTAGAAATGCGATGCGGCAGTGCAAGACCGGATCCGTCTATGCTGGTAGAATTGCAATTAAATCGCCCATTTGTATATCTGATTGTCGACAACCAAACACAGATTCCATTATTCACCGGCATTTATCAAGGTGAATAAATGTGTGAAAATATATTTATTTTTCTGTTCGGTGCATATTATATTTCCCATATGTCCCGCGTATTACGGAACATCGACGCAGGATGTCCAAATCGTGGCGGATAAAATCCGACAAAGATGGACATCCAAGGAAGATGTCTGGCGATAGCTGGACGGGGAAATGATAATATGCACCAGAATATCGTAATACAAAGGAGAAACTATTATGCAGTTAGAACAAATTTATACCCACATCGACCATACCGTATTAAAACAAACCACCACCTGGACTCAGGTGCAGAAACTATGTGACGAAGCCATTAGCGGCAATGCGGCATCTGTATGCATTCCGCCTTGCTATGTGGCAAAAGCAAAAGCCTATGTAAACGGTGCTATGCCAATCTGTACCGTAATCGGCTTTCCAAACGGTTATCAGACCACAATGGTAAAACTGGTGGAAACCAAAGAAGCACTGGCAAACGGTGCCGATGAAATTGACATGGTTATCAATCTGTGTGATGTGAAAAACGGTGAGTGGGACAAAGTGGCACACGAAATCAAAGCACTGAAACATGCCTGCGGCAATCGTGTATTAAAAGTAATTGTAGAAACCTGCTATCTCACCGAAGCAGAAAAAGTGCAATTGTGCAAAATTGTCACCGAGGCAAAAGCCGATTATATCAAAACCAGTACAGGATTCGGCTCAGCCGGTGCCACCGTAGAAGATGTGACATTGTTCCGCAAAGAATGCGGTGCAGATGTAAAAATCAAAGCAGCCGGCGGCATTCGTACCGTGGAAGATGCGGAAAATATGTTATCTGCGGGGGCAAATCGGTTGGGAAGCAGTGCATTGTTAGCACGATAATGACATGCTAATTTTCCGTATCACCGTGTTGTTTTGCAATTAGTTCGCCTTGCGTACCATAAGTACGCGTCGCTCACAAATTGCAAAGCCGCCTTGTGATACGAAAAATTATCTATGTCATATGGTTAGGACGACGGGTTATTTCTTTGTTTTCACAATTTATGCAGGAATTTTGCGTGCCAAACTGGAAAAATGTTATGACAATGCTGTATTGTTGTGCTATAATAATTTGTCAAACAATAAAGGAGCGAAACAACATGTTTTTTGGAAGTTCTATTACCAGTATGGCGGCAACGCTGCTGGCAGTATTATTGGCGATTACATTACATGAACTGGCTCATGGCTATGTGGCATACTGCCTGGGGGATAACACAGCAAAGGCTGCCGGGCGGCTTACACTGAATCCATTGGCGCATTTAGATCCAATCGGTGCATTGATGATGCTTATTGCCGGCTTTGGCTGGGCCAAACCGGTACCGGTAAATCCATTTTTCTTTAAAGGCAATCGCACCACAGGTATGATGCTGGTGAGTCTGGCAGGGCCATTGGTGAATCTGATTGTGGCATATATTGCATATGCCGTTTATGTAGCGGGACAGGGGTTTTATACAGTGCCGTTTCTGAATCAGTTCCTGAATTACTGTATTATTTTGAATGTATTTCTGGCAGTTTTCAACCTGATTCCCATTCCGCCTTTGGATGGCTCTAAAATCTTGGCAGGTTTTTTGCCAAAACAGACAGCGTTTAAATTTTTAACTACAATGGAACGGTATGGCTTTGTTATTCTGATGGTGCTGATTCTGTTTAATATTACCGATATGATTATTCAGCCAATTGCCTATGGCATTTTGAATTTTTACGGCTGGATGTTAAATCTGATTTTCTAGCATTACTAGCGTTGTAAGTACTTTTTATTTGAGCGGAGGCGTACAAAATGCCGGAAGGTAAAAAATATGAAATCCATCTGGACAACTTTGACGGCCCGCTGGATTTACTGTTACACTTAATAGACAAAAACAAAATGGATATTTACGATATTCCCATTGCGGTGATTACCGAGCAGTATCTGCAGTTTCTGGATGAAGCCAGAGAGATGGATCTGGAGATTGCCAGTGAATTTCTGCTGATTGCGGCCACACTGTTGAGTATTAAGGCCAAAATGCTTCTGCCAAAACGCAGAAATGCCGATGGCGAGGTTGTTGAGGAAGAAGACCCTCGTGCTGAACTGGTACAGCGTCTGGTGGAATATCGGTTTTACAAAGAAACTGCGGAATTGCTGCAGCAAAAAGAGCCGAAAGAAGCGATGTACATGCTGAAACCGCAGGATATCGACAAGCTGACCGGCGCGCTGGATCAGGGCAATCCATTGGAAGATGTCACACTGGAGCAGTTGATGCAGGCCTTTGCCCAGGTGATGGAACAGCTGGAACTGCCGGAAGAAAAACACGAACTGGTGCTGTCTAAAGAAGAATACCTGGTAGAAGACAGCATGGCGGATATTCGCAATCGTTTGCAGCAGGAAAACAGCATTGCCTTTACCACATTGTTTGGGCATCACGACAGCAAACGCAAAGTGATTACTGTGTTTATGGCATTGCTGGAACTATGCCGTTTGGGCGAGCTTTCCTTTCAGCAGCAGGAAAATTTCGGACCGTTATGGATTTTTCCGAAAGATAAAAGTCCGAAAAATTAGAAATAACCATACATGCGAGGTGAATGGATGTGCAGTATGTTGAAAAAATTCGTGCAACAGTAGAAAGCCTGCTGTTTATTACAAATGAACCCTTGACCATTGCCCAGATTTGTGAACTGGCTGAACTGGAAGAAGATGATGTACTGGATGTGCTGGACTGGCTGATAGATGATTACAGCGACGCCTCCAAAGGGATTGGTGTGATTAAGCTGGGAGACGGCTATATCATGGCAATCAAGCAGGATTATCTGCCATATGTGGAAAAACTGTATCGCCCGCAGATTAGCACATTGTCCATGGCTGCACTGGAAACACTGGCCATTATTGCGTATAAACAGCCGGTGACACGAGGTGAAGTAGAGCTGATTCGCGGCGTGAAATCCGATAAAATCATTCAGAATTTACACGCGCGCGAGCTCATTGAAGAACAAGGCCGCAAAGATTCACCGGGCCGGCCGATTCTATACGGCACCACACGCAAGTTTCTGCAGTATTTCAATATCGAAAGCCTGGACGAACTGCCAACCAGCGGTTTGGCCCATCTGGATATGGCCCAGGCGGAGCAGCTGGTAGCTGAAGAATTAAAATTAATTGAACTTGAACAAAAATAACTAATATGGCACAGATTTTGTGCCATATTTTGTTGTTTTTTTTCTAAACAGATAGTATAATAAACTGATTGCTTTATGCATATAAATCATACTGTGTATGCAGATGTACAGTATGTTGTATTGTAGATAAAGATAGACAGATATAGATTGATTCATATGTAATTTGAACCATAACGGAGGTGCACACAATGTGCGGAATCGTAGGATATATCGGAAAACGAAATGCAGTAGATGTGATGCTGCAGGGCCTAAGCAAACTGGAGTATCGCGGCTATGACTCTTCCGGCATTGCCATTGTACAGGGCAGTGAAGTGCTGGTAAACAAAGCAGAAGGAAAGCTTGTGAATCTGCAGAATAAAATTGAAGACCTGCATTTGGAGAGCAGTATCGGTATCGGACACACACGCTGGGCTACCCACGGCCGCCCAAGTGATTACAATGCACACCCGCACACCAGCCAGAACGGCAAATTTGCAGTGGTGCACAACGGCATTGTAGAAAACTATCTGCGTTTAAAAGAAACCTATTTAGCCGATGAAGTGTTTACTTCCGAGACAGATACCGAGGTAGTGGCACATCTGTTAGAGAAATTCTACAACGGCAGTTTTGAAGAAACTGTAGTGAAAGTATTAGATGTATTAGAAGGTGCTTATGCGCTGGTAATGATTTGTGCCGATGAGTCGGACAAAATCATTGCATGCCGCAAGGACAGCCCTATGGTACTGGGTATAGGCGATGGGGAAAGCTTTATCGCTTCCGATGTGCCTGCGCTTTTGGCATATACCAGAGAATGCATGTATATTGAGCAGGGAGAACTGTGTGTGCTCACACAGGATGGCATCACCATCAAAAACCATGCATTAGAAGTGATTGATAAAGAAGTGCATACCATTGAGTGGGATGCGGAAGCAGCAGAAAAAGATGGCTATGAGCATTTCATGCTGAAAGAAATCTTTGAGCAGCCAACTGTGTTTAAGAAAACCATTGCAGGCCGTATTCATGGTGGAGAAGTACAGTTTGACTTTGACTTGAGTGCAGAGCAGGTAAACAGCTGGAACAAGATTTATATCGTAGCTTGCGGTACTGCGTATCACGCAGGGCTGGTAGGCAAGGCTGTGATTGAAAAGCTGGCACGGATTCCGGTAGAAGTAGAGATCGCATCCGAGTTCCGTTATAGAGAGCCGATGCTGGATGAACACACATTAGTGATTGTGATTAGCCAGAGTGGTGAAACAGCAGATACGGTAGCAGCATTAAGAGAAGCGAAGAAAAACGGCTGCAAGGTAATGGCTGTTACCAATGTGGTAGGCAGTGCCATTGCCAGAGAAAGTGATTATGTCATCTATATCTGGGCAGGCCCTGAAATCAGTGTGGCAAGCACCAAAGCATATACCACCATGCTCATTGCAGAATACTTATTAGGTGTATATCTGGCACAGCAGAAAGGCATGGACAATGGGGCATTGCGAGCAGAAATTCTGGAAGGCTTGCAGCATCTGCCTGACATTGCAGAGACCATGCTTACCGATGCATACCTGGAACAGATTCAGAAAGCGGCAGAAGGCTATAAAGATGCCAACGATATTTTCTTTATCGGTCGCGGTTTAGACTGGGCAATTGCACTGGAAGGGTCCTTGAAGCTGAAAGAAATCAGCTATATTCATGCAGAAGCTTACGCAGCCGGGGAACTGAAACACGGCACACTGGCACTGGTAACCGATGAAACACCGGTAATTGCTATCTGTGTACAGGATGCCACCTATGATAAGATTGCAAGCAATATCAAAGAGGTAAAAGCAAGAGAAGCAAATGTACTGGCTATCATCAACGAAGGTGACGAAGAAACACAGAAATTTGTAGATGAAACCATTGCTATTCCGCGCATTCACAACTTTGTGGCGCCGGTGCTGGCAGTGATTCCGCTGCAGCTCATCAGCTACTACACAGCAAAAGTAAGAGGCTGTGAGATTGACCAGCCAAGAAACCTGGCGAAGAGTGTGACAGTGGAATAATTGAATTGGAATAAATAAAGCACGTACAGAAAGAAAGAGCTCTGCAATCACGCAGAGCTCTTGTTGTTTGTATTGGTATCTTATTCTTCTAAACCGAAAATACGTTTAAACTTGCCTTTCTGATGCAGGTCGATGATATTGTCGTAGCCGCCCAGGAAATTGTCTTCTACAAATACCTGCGGCAATGTCAGAAAGCTGGTTTCATCCTGCAGCATTTTCAATACTTCGGGATGTTCCGATGTATTGATTTCGGTAAATTCTACGCCCTGGCGTTTCAGAAACAGTTTCAGCTGTAAGCAGAATGGGCAGCGGTTCATGGTATATACGGTAACTTCTTTGGCCATTGTGAAATCCCCCTGGAACAAAATAATATAGCAGTAATCCATGTGCCGAGGTATTTACAAGGCACTTTTTATATTGTAACATGAAATGGTATAGAAGTGCTAATAAAATAATTTGACATAGTCAATAAATAAAAATATGTGCTATAATACTTATGTTATGACAACACAATAAATGATTGCGAGGAACCGTTATGAACGATACTGCAAATAAAATACACTTTTCTGACTATATGCTGCACAAGGATATTCTGAAAGCGCTGGATCTTTTAGGACTTAACACACCTACACCGATACAGCGTGAAGTGATTCCCCATGTGCTTCAAAAGCATGACTGCATTGCCCAGGCACAGACAGGCAGCGGCAAAACAGCTTCTTATGCCATTCCGCTGTGCGAACTGGTAGAGTGGGAGGAAAACAAGCCGCAGGTGATGATTCTTACCCCGACCAGAGAGCTGGCTATGCAGGTACAGCAGGAAATCACCGATATCGGCAAACTGAAGCGCATCAAAGTGCCGGCTTTGTATGGCAAACAGTCTTTCAAAGGGCAGGAAAAAGATCTGAAACAAAAATCCCATATGGTGGTTGGCACACCGGGGCGTGTATTGGACCATCTGGAACGGGGCACACTGTTTACCGGCTGTATTGGCTATCTGGTAATCGACGAAGCCGATGAAATGTTTCATATGGGCTTTATTGAGCAGGTGGAGCAGATTCTTTCCTATCTGCCGAACGATAGAGTGACGCTGCTGTTCTCTGCTACTATGCCAAAAGAAGTGGTGCGTCTGGCTGAACAGTACATGCACAACCCGGTGCAGATTACCATCGAAGGGGAACAGCTGAGCAGCCGAAATATTACCCACAGCTATTATAGCTGTGATGGGATGCACACTGACGAACGCATTGATTTGCTAAAAAATATTCTTAAGGTACACAATCCGGACAGCTGTATCATTTTTGCCAATATGCGTTCCGAAGTAGAAGATATTTACGATGCATTGTGGGATGATGGCTTTAGCTGTGGGCGGCTGCATGGCGGTATGGAGCAATGGG
>JAGARS010000065.1 GCA_017622155.1 Peptococcaceae bacterium | reverse complement strand
CCCGAACAAACTCATTATCCCGATTATGCAGCGTTGTAATTTGCTCTTTTATACGATTCGTTTCAGCATAATATACATCCAGTGCTTCATTTTGTGTATTCATCTGGTGCTTCAGCTGTTCAGCTTCTGCTTCCAGCTCCAAAATCTGACGCTGACGCGCCAAAAGCCCTGTTTTTTCTTTATCATGATTCCCACCGGTCAGTGCACCGCCCGGTGTTACCAGTTCGCCATCCAGTGTTACCATGCGATGACCAAAACCTCGTTTTTTTCCGATAGCTACTGCAGAAGCCAAATCTTTGATTACCCATACTTTGCCCAAAAGATGCAGCAGAATATTCTCATATTTTGCATCAAATTCAATCAAATCTACACCAAGACCCAATACACCCGGCTCTTTAGACAAATCATCTTCTGCCCGCTGCCCTTTGATTGTATTCAATGGCAGGAATGTAGCACGGCCTTTCTTGCGTTCTTTCAAAAATGCAATGGCTTCCTGAGCCTGTTTATCATCCTCTGTCACCAAATTTTGCAGGCTTGTCCCCATTGTAGTTTCAATGGCTTTTTCATACTTTTGCGGCACAGTAATCAACTGGCTCACCGTGCCAATAATACCGAGCAATTTCCCTTTTTGTTTCTGCTCCAGCACAGATTTTACACCATACTGGTAGCCCTCTCCGCTTTCTTCCAATTCTTTTAACGCTTTTGCACGGGACTGTCTTTCCTGCAGCTTATTCTGCAAATCATTTAATTCCTGACGCATGATAAACTGCTGATTTTTGCGTGCTTCCACATCAGCCTCCAGTGTCTTTACTGTTTGCTCATGCTCTTTTTTATTTTGTTCTTCCGCTTCAATCTGCTCTTCCAGTTCAATTCTGCTTTGATTTTGCTGTTCTTTTTGTGTACGCAGTTCAGATATTTTTTGTTCCAGTTTTTCTTTTCCCCGTTCGCCTCCGGACAACTCATGTTCCAGACGCTGCAATGCATTGTTGTTATTAGCCTGGGCCTGCATATTGGCAAACACAGCAGTCTGATTCGCTTCCTGCGTTTTCTCCAGCTCTGCAATCTGCTGTTCAGCACGAGAAATAGCATTCTGCTGTTCTTTTACAATTTCCTCATATCGGCGATATTGTCCTTCCGCATCTTTGGCTTCCATTTCTTTCGCCTGATATTCTTTATGCAGCAGCTCCAATTCCTGCGCCTGCACTTCAATTTCTGTATGCAGCTTCGCAATCTGCTCTGCAGTATGCGCCAACAGCTGCGTATCGGTATCAATTGTGCTATGACGGCGATCTAACCGATTCTGCAAATCATAATAGCTTTGCTGCTGTTCCTGGTAAACCGATTCCTCCTGCTGCGCATCAAAACGCATCTGAGAAAGTTGCGCATCCTGTGCAGAAAGCTGAGCCGACTGTTCTGCAATTGCATCTTCCATTCGGCTGTGCTGTGATAACAATTCCTTTTCCTGTGCCTGATTTTTTATCATATCATGCACTTCCATAGAAAGCTCTAAGCCATTCAGCATCTGCTTCTTTTCTTTATAATCTTTCGCTTTTTCTGCCTGTTCACCCAATGGTCCTACGCGTTCTGCCAGCTCATTGATAATATCTTCCACACGCAGCAAATTATCTTCCGTATCTTTCAGCTTGCGTTCTGCTTCCCGTTTACGATATTTGTATTTAATAATTCCAGCAGCCTCTTCAATCAGGCCGCGACGATCTTCCGGCTTCAAAGACAGAATCTCATCCACTTTCCCCTGACTGATGATACTAAGTCCTTCACGGCCAAGGCCTGTATCCATAAATAATTCCTGAATATCTTTCAGACGGCTTGGAGATTTATTAATGAGATATTCACTTTCACCGGAACGATACAGACGGCGAGATACCGTCACTTCCTCATAATCCAAATCAAAAATGCGCGCACTGTTGTCCAGTGTCAGAGACACTTGTGCCATTCCTAACGGTCTGCGTTCCGCGCTTCCGGCAAAAATAACATCTTCCATTTTGCTGCCGCGCAGATTTTTTACACTTTGTTCACCCAGTACCCATCGAATGCTGTCTACTACATTGGACTTCCCACTGCCATTAGGTCCTACAATAGCCGTAATTCCACTGGGAAATTCAAATTCTACTTTATCGGCAAATGATTTGAAACCCTGAATTTCTAATCGTTTTAAATACATACATACACCTCTTTTCTATCGAAGTATTTGCTTATTGTTCAATTGCACCCATCTGAATCAATGTCTGACAAGCTGCAATCTGTTCCGCTTCTTTTTTGGTTCTGCCTGTTCCTTCGGCCTGTACCACCCCATTGACACGCACACAGGCAGTAAATTTTTTATCATGATCCGGTCCTTCTGTACGCACAATCTCATACTGAATCGTCGCTTCTCGATCCTGCTGCACAATTTCCTGCAAGATCGTCTTATAATCACCATAATGCCCTTTACGCACCTGTGCAATTTCCGGACCGATATATTCAAGTATGATTGGGCGCACTGCATCAATACCCAGCTGCAGATAAATAGCACCTACCATTGCTTCCCAGGCATCAGCCAGATTAGATGGACGGTCATATCCGCCACTGCCCCGTTCCCCTTTGCCGATAAGCAGATATTCTCCCAAAGATACCCTGCGGGCTGCACTTGCCAAAGCACTCTCACATACCAGAGCTGCACGCATCTTTGTCAATTCCCCTTCCGGCTTGTCCGGAAACTCATTATACAAATACTGTCCCACTACCAAATCCACTACCGCATCGCCTAAAAATTCCAGCCGCTGATTATTGATTAGTGATGCATTATCCCCCAATATAAAAGATGGATGCGTCAGTGCTACACTTAGCGACTCCATATCATCCAGCTGAATATTCAGCGTATGTGTTAATTTTTTTAAATGTTCTTCCCGTTTTTGCGGAATCATTTCAACGCCTTCTTTCACAACTATTTATTTCTATACATATTTTCTCATGTTTTTATTATTGTAATTCCCCCAAAAATATAGTATAATAGACACATAGTTAATTTACTACACTTTAGGGGGTTTTTATTATGAAAATTTGTTTACCAACTCGTGATGGCGTAATTGACGCACATTTCGGTCATTGCGACCATTATACCATCTACACCATCGAAAACCGTCAGATCGTAGCAGAAGAAACAATGGCTTCTCCTGAAGGCTGCGGCTGCAAATCCGGTATTGCACCTGTACTGGCACAGGCCGGTGTTATGGTAATGCTGGGCGGCAACATGGGCGACGGTGCTAAAAATGTACTGAATGCCAGCGGTATTGAAGTAATCCGTGGCTGTGCAGGGCCTGTACGTGAAGTAGCTGAAGCTTGGCTGCGCGGCGAACTGAAAGACAACCTGGTAGCTTGCGATCATCATGATTGCGACCATCACTAATTGAATGTTGATTTTCAAACCTGTAATCTTCGGATTACAGGTTTTTTATTCGTATTTTATCTAATGAGTTACCGGATCATTTTATTATTTTTGGCTCGGATACCATCACCTTCGCCATGCAAATAATGAAATATCCGGCACCGCATTCGTTATTTGAAAACAATGCAGTTATACGGAATTTTAACAAGTCAAAACCCCATTATGATGGCCGGAATCACATAAGAAATCACCGTCATAATCATACTAGCCATACACACCCCTAGCAAAATCGGCGGTATTGCCCGCTTGATACTGATATTGAGCATAGAAGCAATCAATGCCCCTGTCCAAGCGCCGGTACCCGGCAACGGAATTCCTACAAAGATTAACAGCCCCCAGAATTCATATTTGCGAATCTGGTCGCTTTTCCCCATAGCTCTGTTTTCCAGTTTTTCTACCGTAGGACGAAACAGCTTTGTGCCTTTCAGCCATGCAAAAATCGGGCGAATCAAAAGCAAAATAAATGGAATTGGAATGACATTGCCTACGATACAAATTATCAGTGCCTCCACTAGCGGAATATTTAACAATGCCGCTGCAATTAGTCCTCCACGTAATTCCAGAACAGGCAGCATAGATATGATAAATACAAACAGTTCAGCCGGGACATGTTCTGCAAAAACTGTCATCAGCCAGTTTACAATTGATTCAGCCATTATAAACCTCCAATTAATACGTATATACAGACTTCGTCATAAAACGCTATTCACAAAACGCAATCAGTATATTTTACCACAAATGATTCTCTTCATCAATGAATATCCCAAAAAAGCTTGACTTATGCCTGATTTTTTGCTGATTTTCTCATTGGCACCCTTCATGCAACTGCCGGTTGCTAAAATTCCAAGCCCGGTTGATAGACATTTTTGCTGCAAAATGCTATGATACATGCAGAAAGAAGCATATCATTTCAAAAAGGAGGCGCATATTTATGACATTGGGAACCAATATACAACAATTGCGCAAAGAACACAATATGTCACAGGGAGATTTAGCCGACGCGCTGGATATTTCCCGTCAGAGCGTATCAAAATGGGAGACAGACACCGCTACTCCTGATCTGGATAAACTGCTGAAACTAAGTGAAATATTCTCTGTCAGTTTGGATGAACTGGTAAAGGGCGCGGATGATACGCCTCCCACACCACCAGACGAACAGACAAAACCATCAGAATCGTCTGAACCCATAAAGCAGTATACAATACCAGCAGATACCTCGCCGCAGGAGCCGATTCCTGTTACCATCAAAACAGGGCTTGAAACACGGCAGATTGCTGGAATTATTCTATTGTGCATGACTTTTCTGACAGTACTGGTATTTACCATACTGGGCGGCTTTTTATCCGGGCTGATTTTCTCACTTCCATTCCTTGTTTGCGGTCTCATCTGTCTGATTGCAAAAAAACACGTAGGAATTTATTGCGGCTGGGCTATCAATATTATGCTCATTGTTTATCTGCACCTTGCCACAGGTTCCAGCTATGCAATGGTATTCAACCCATATGCATATCAGTTTGCTAATCCGATAGCTGTGCTGATAGGCTGGGTACATCTAATCGGTATCATTATTCTGATGTACTTTACCGTTCGAGCATTTCGCAATATATCTGTAAACTGGAACAAAGGCAAACAGACCGCTCTCATTTTGATATGGTTTGTATATGTGCTCCTGCATTTTCCATACAGCCGATTATTTGTCGATGCTGCTTGGGGCATTATGAAATCACTGGTGTATATGAATATCTTTTTGGGTATTGCCAGAATGATTCTGCTCACTGCCCTCATCATTTACACGCTCAACTGGTGCAACTGGCACAAAGCACAAAAACAACAGTAATACACAAAAAACACCCGCTGTCCATTCGACACGGGTGTTTTGCTATTTGGCTATTTTGCTATTTGTTTGAGCATATTTATACTGCTTTATTCTCTTTCGTAATCTTTACAATCCATGCATTCAGGAATACCACAATCGGCATGGCCAGTGCCACATAGTCATACGGCGACTGGATGAGCAGATTGAATATGGCATGGAAGGTCATGGCCGCTGCCAAAAGTGCAAATGTGCCCGTATAAAACAGTTTCTTCTGCTTTCGCACAAATACCATACCGCAGCCTACAATCAGCGTACAGATACCATGGGACAAACTGGTGGACACACCGCGCACAATG
>JAGARS010000003.1 GCA_017622155.1 Peptococcaceae bacterium | reverse complement strand
CGATATCAGTATATTCGCCGCAGGCTGCAGAAAACACTGGAACAGTCCGCACTGGTATTGTTAGAACATGGGCAGAGAGGGGCTTTTATACCGATTGCACTGGAAGCGGAGTTTGGCACTGCACAGGGTAAGATCGAAGGATATCGGATTACTTTGGAAGATGGCACAAATATGTATCTGCAAGGAAAAATAGACCGTATTGAACAGGCACAGTCAGGCAATACGACCTATTTACGTGTAATAGACTTCAAATCAGGAAAACAGGGACTGGATCTTGTGGAAGTATATTATGGGCTTAAAATACAGCTTTTGACCTATTTGTCTGTTGCAATTGCCCATTATGAAGCTTTGCTTCCAAATGATATGGAACTGCTGCCGGCAGGGGTACTGTACTATTTTTTCAGAAGCGGTATCTTATCTGCAGATGGGCCAATGCAGGAAGCTGAGGCGCAGGCAATGCACAAAAAAGATGTGCGTGCAGACGGTCTGCTGCTGGCAGATATGCATGCATTGAAACTGGCAGACAATACATTATCCATTGGGAGCAGCAATCTGCTTCCGCTTAATCTTTTGACGAAAGCAGAACCATATATAGAAGACCCGGATCAGTTTGATACACTGGATGATCCTATGGAGCTGTTTGGAAAACGAAATCATACGGTTGTGAGCAAAGGGCAGCTGGATTTGCTTATGAAGCATGTAAAAGATATGATGTATGCCCTTGGCAATGAAATACACAATGGTAATATCGCAATACAGCCGTGCAGACTGAAGCAGTTTACCGGATGTAAATATTGCACTTATCAGGCAATTTGCCAAATTCAGACGGTGGACTTGGTCAAAAACAGCCTGGAGCTTCCTCCGCTTACTTCTGAAGCGGTATGGGGCCGATTAAAAGAGAAAGGAGCGATGCGGGATGCCTGAATGGACAACGGAACAGCAAGCTGTCATAAACTTGCGCGGCAGCTCTATGCTGGTGGCAGCGGGTGCAGGCTCGGGGAAAACTGCTGTATTGGTAGAACGAATCATTCAGATGATTTGTGATGAGGCCAATCCCGTCAATATAGATTCGCTCCTGATTGTAACCTTTACCAATGCAGCTGCGGCTGAGATGAAAGAACGTATTGGTGCTGCCATTCAGGAACAGCTGATTAAAAACCCTATGTCAGAACATTTATATCAGCAGAGTCTGCTTTTACAGAAGGCGCAGATTACTACCCTGCATTCCTTTTGCCTGGATTTGGTACGGCAGAATTTTTTCCGTCTTGGAATAGATCCAAATTTGAAAATTGCCGATGAAACTGAAAATCAACTGCTGTTGGCAGAAACACTGGATGAAATCCTGGAAGTGCATTACAGTGATTCATCTCAGTCAGAGTCTTTTGTACAGCTTGTGGACCGTTATGGCGGCCGGGAGGATGAGGCGCTTCGTGATGTGATTTTACGGCTGTATCATATGGCGCAGAGTATGGCACGCCCAAAGGTATGGTTATCAGAAACTTGTGCACAAGACAAGATTGACTGGTTCAAAGAGGCGCAGACAGATATTGCAGATACATTGCGTTCTGCCAGAATGCTGCTGATGAAAGCGATTCAATTGGCCAGTACGGATGAAGGCCTGCATGGCTATATGCGCCATATGGAGGCGGAATACAACTGGATTGCCGAACTTACTGATTGTTTTGACACAGAAGCTTATCCGGCAGAAGATGCCTGGAATGCATGCGCAGTGCGATTACAAAGCGGCGGTTTTGAAAGACTGCCGGCTGTAAAGAAAAATACCTGCGCCGAAGACATAAAAGCACAGACAGCAGAATACAGAGATCGTGCGAAAGAGCTGATTCAGAAACTGCAAAAAGATTATTTCAGTCGTTCGAAAGAGCAAATGACAGCAGAACTGGAAAGTCTTTTGCCATATCGCAAACAGCTCTGTGCGCTGACTCTGGAGCTGATGGATTTATTTCAGCAGAAAAAATCCGAAAAAGGCCGCATGGATTTTCATGATATGGAACATTTCTGCTATGAGCTGCTTTATGAAGAAACAGAAGACGGCAGTATGGTGTTTTCCGAACTGGCATTGGAGCTGAAAGCATATTACACAGAAATTCTGGTAGATGAATATCAGGATATCAATGATTTGCAGGAAGCTATTTTACAGGCGGTCAGTCGTGAAAACAATCTGTTTATGGTAGGTGACATCAAACAGAGCATTTATGGATTTCGTATGGCTAATCCGGATTTGTTTGCGCAAAAATACTACTCCTTTCCCAATACTTCCCATTATACACGTATTGATTTAAACCGCAATTTCCGCTGTCGTACCGGAGTCGTAGATGGTGTCAATCAAGTGTTTCGTCAGATTATGACTGGGCAGAATGGAGATTTACGTTATGATGCCGATGCGGCGCTGATTTACGGTGCCAATTATCCGGCTGTGTGCGAAGGGACAGATCCAATTCCGGAAGAAGTTTCTGTACATGTGTTGACTGCATCTGATGATTTGTCCGAAGATAAATTGGATTCGGAACAGGAACAGCCTGTTTCTGCAATGGAAGCAGAAGGAAAGCTGATCTGCAGCCAGATTAAGCAGCTGATGAATGAACCTGCGCAAGTATATGACAAGCGTTTGCAAACTTATCGGAATATTACCTGGCGCGATATTGTGATATTATTGCGGGCACCGAAGGCAGCAGGCACTGTGTATCAGCGCATGATGCAAGAACAGGGTATTCCGGCTGCAGTTGATACTGGAGATGGTTATTTCAGTGCATGGGAGATACAGATTATTGTTTCTATCCTGCATGTCATTGACAATCCGCTGCAGGATATTCCCCTTTTGGCAGTGATGAAAGCGCCGTTTTTCGCCTTTGATGAAGATGAACTGGCTAATTTGCGAATGGCACTTCCAAAAGGATACTTTTACGACTGTGCAGTGAATGCATTGGAAACGAATACTGTAAATGAGGCATTGCGTGAAAAAGTAAAAGCTTTTCTGCAACAAATACAGCAATGGCGTATGCTGTCAGGGCAGCTTGGTTTAAGTAAGTTTATCTGGCAGGTATATAAAGATACAGGCTTTTATGAATATGTCGGCACATTGCGGGATGGTTTGCAGCGGCAAGCCAATTTGCGTGCACTTTATGAGCGTGCCAGAGCCTATGAACAGACCAGCTTTAAAGGTGTGTTTATGTTTCTTCGTTTTCTGGAACAGTTGGAGAACAGCCAGGCTGATTTAGAGCCGGCAAAAATTCTGGGTGACAATGATAATGTCGTACGGATTATGAGCATTCATAAGAGTAAAGGACTGGAATTTCCTGTCGTGTTTATCGGAGGCATGGGCAGAAAGTTTAATATGAAAGATACCCAGCAGGATTTTCTGCTGGACAAGACATACGGCATGGCGTTTTCTGTAGTAGATGATGCACTGGAAATTCGTTATAAAACCATTGCGCAGCATGTTGTGAGCAGAAAAAAACGGCTGGAACTTCTTCAGGAAGAAAAACGAGTTATATATGTTGCAATGACCAGAGCCAGAGAACGCCTGTATCTGATAGGAAGCTGCAAAAAGCCGGAAAAAAGAGCCGCTGTACATGCAGAGCAGGCACAATGTTATTTGGACTGGTTCATCCCGCTGCATGCACAGGGTGTATTATCTGCACCTTTGTGGAATATCCGCTATCACACGACAGAGGCGTTTCTCAGCGAGATTGCAGAGCAGCCGAAAGACAGTCTCACATTGTCTGCACTGCTGAAAAAGAATCAGCCGTTACCTGAGCCGGGAAGCGACTATCAGCAAATTGATGCGCAGCTGAGCTGGATGTACCAGCATCCGTATTTTACCCATGTAAAAGCGCAGTCTTCCGTGACAGAGCTGAAAAAAATGGCCAATGACAAACAAAGCATGACCGAATATCATTTCAGCTTTGATAAACGCCCGGAAGCAGTGATAGCAAAAGACTCACTTACCGGTGCAGAAAAGGGAACTTTGCTTCATCTTGTGCTGAATCATGTTGATTTAAATGCTGATATTACAGAAGCATATTTATATAATCTGATACAGTGCCTGGAGTGTGAGCAGTATATCCCATATGGTGCAGGTGCGGAGCTGTCAGTGAACGATATACTGAAATTCTACCAGAGTACATTGGGAAAACGGCTTATTGCGGCAAACCCAAACGATAGATATCGGGAGCTGCCGTTTATCACATCACTGGATGCCCATGCAATCAGCAGTGAATTGCCGCAAGGGGAGAAATCCATTCTGGTGCAGGGGATTATCGACTGCCTGTGGAAAGAGGATGACGGCTGGGTGTTGGTGGATTATAAAAGCGATAGAATCGAGCCGCATCAGACAGATATCATTTATAAGCGATACACCAGCCAGATTCGCTTGTATCGATATGCTGTGGAGCAGATTTTGCACGAACCTGTAAAAGAAGCGTATTTTTATCTTACCGGAACGGGTACGATATTAAAAGTAGATTAATAAAAATAGAATATGAAATAAAAAACAGGCGGGATGCAGTGTGAT
>JAGARS010000064.1 GCA_017622155.1 Peptococcaceae bacterium | reverse complement strand
CCCAGCCATTGCCACCAGCATAAGCCCTAACATACTCGGCCAAATACTATCTACTGCAGACCACAAATAAACCATACCAATAAATACGCCTAACACTGTCATCCCAATTTCAGTTAACGGTTCGATTGGATCCAGCATCGGAAAGCCAAACATGAAAAAACCACCGATTGCTAAATGCATCCAATACGTCCAATGGACTTTTTCTTTTTCAGCCATGATAATTCCTTCTTTCTTATCATTTTAAATAACTTCGTATATGATTACATTCATCAATACCAAATCAATCGTATTATAAAAATTGCGGGCAATGCAGCTGACTTTGCAAATGCACTGCCCGCTTTATTAGGAGTATTTCTCTATGCCAAATGGCTGAGAATTATAAACTTTTATCAAAATACGATTAGAATTTTGCACCTGTTTCTTCTTCATCGTCTTCCGGCATTTCTTCTGTTACGCACGCTGCAATCTTAGAACCATAGCCTTTTGCTTCCGGTACTTCTGTAATATTCTGCAGTTTGCAGTCTGCAGCACCAGGCATACGGAATGTCATATTATCTACACGTTCAACAGGTACTTCTACCGGTTTTTCCAGCTGTGGTACATATTCATATGGGTAACGGTAGGTACGATACATCATAGCTGGACCGCCTACACCTTCATAACCATGTTCAAATGGATTTTTAAATTCCCATACGATTTCTTTTTCCGGTGTCACTTCAAAGATACGTGCGAAGGAACCTTCTGTAATCAAGGTGTTACCATTAGGCAGACGCTGTGCAGAACTTACCAGCTGGCTGTAAAATGCAGTGTTTTCGCACATTGCCATCATACCTTCTCTTAAGTCGCTGCCTTTGAAGCTCCATACCACTTCTAATGTTACAGGATTGATTTCCAGTACACGAGAGTGGTCACGCAGGTCAACTTTAGTACCGTCTTTACTCATGCGATCAGGTAAACCATATCCAGCCCAGCCGCCGTTGTCGAAGATTAAGATGTTGCCTTCACCAGGCAGACCTTTAGGAATCAGGTGGCAGTGATGCTGACCGATAATCTGACCAATTTTGCGCAACTCTTTACTTACGGTAAAGTCTGGACCAATCTGCCATACAATTTTGCCGGTTTCTTTGCTGATAATTGCCATGATATTAGATTCACGAGCATCCCAGATGATATTATCCGGATGGAAGCGTTCATCACCTGCATCATACCATTTGTTTGGCCCCAGTACGCTCATGGAGTTGATATGCATCCAGTCGCACATGTCGCCATTCTGTGTGAAATGAATGTTAGGGTTTCTGAACAAAACATTTTTAGCTGCTTCGGAGAAGCCCAGGTCTTTAAAGTGTTTGTTTACACTCCATTCCCAAACAATGTTGCCTTCCCAGTCTACTTCCAGAATTGTATCATCTAACAGACGTTTGTCGGAAATACGTTTGTTGTACACATCACTGTGTGTCAGAATCAGAGTGTTGCCACTGTCTGTCTTTGCTTCCATTCCAGGTACATAGTAACCAACCGGGTTCCCTTCACGCTGGTAGTCATGGTGCTGACGTGCCATCCATTCCGGTTCATGACCTTCATCTTCGATATATTCTTTTTTGTTGAATTTCCATACTACGTTGCCGTCCCAGTCCAGCTGTGTTACGTCGGTCTGGTCCTGATAAGAGAAGTCTGCGTCACGCACACCCAGAGACCCCATTACATAGCCGCCCGGCAGCAGTTTGTTCGGAAAGCCCTGAAAGTTTTTCCACACTTTTACCACATTGCCGTTCATGTCAATCAATGTCGCACCGATTTTTTTCAGCGGCAGCAGTGTGTAGCCGTTCCAGCATTTCTCCGGATCATAAATTGTTACCCCTATAGGGAATACACTTGGAATACCCATAGTATCCATCCTCCTAAAAATAAAATTATTTTCTCCGGTATCGTTCATCATTCAGAAAATTTATACCGGTATAGTCACAACTTTCGACACCTTCATTTTATACATTCCATAACACAAATTAAATAACACAGGTTAATCATTTGCAAAACTTATAGAATAAATAAACAAAACGATAACACAGATTATTTCTTCGTGTTAACATAGGTTTTTGTTTTTTCGATATAAACAAAAATCTGCCACAAGCACTCATACTCATGACAGATTATTTTACACAAACATTATTCTATTTTTATTCATATTCCAAAATCAATTCACCATCCGCGTATTTTCTCAACTGCTCCGGCTGCAGTATTCTTAGACCTGCAGCAGAACGTTCTACACAGCCTTCTTCTTTCAGGGCACGCAGCATACGCGATACTGTCACCTTATGAATACTCAAAAGTTTGCTGATTTCCACATTGGTGCATTTGCGCGATACCACCAAGCCTTCCTCGGTGTCTCTGGCACGCTCCAGCAAAAGTGCACACAAATGAGCACTTGCTGTACCTTCTCGTTTTGTTTGCAATAATCCTATCACTCTTTGGTATTCATCCATACTACATTGCAATACTTCTTCTAATAGTCTTGGATTTTGACGCAAATATTCCTTACATTTTTCTGTCGGCACTCGATATGCTATACAATCTGTATGCGCAACAAAATCAGAAGTCGATATATCTCTATTATTTCTATTATATGCCGCAAGAATTCCAACCAATGAGCGTGCTATATCAGCCCCACCTTTGCTACCTAAAATACTTTCATACCCTTTGTCCGTTACCACTTCTCGATAGACAGTCCCTTTTGTCAAATAATATACATATTCAATCGGCTCACCAGCTCTCATAATACGTTCGCCTTTGCGAAACCGGCACTGTGTCACACCCGGCAAATCTCGAAACGGCATACATATCCCTCCTGTATCATGTGCTGCAAATTAAATAACCTATGTTAACCTGCTAGGACTATTGTATCATACTTGGGCACAGAAAAAAATAATACCCGCCCATTGATTTTATCAATAAGCGGGTATATATACCGTCTATAACATATCACGCCAACTCATCAAACTCATACATTACTATACTGATCCCTGCCATGCCTGCGGTTTCCGTACGCAGAATGCGTTTGCCTAGGCTGGCGCTCACTGCACCTAAGGCACGCAGATGCTCCACTTCGTCTTCGGACAGCCCGCCTTCCGGCCCAACCACCAAATTGATACGCTGCGGTTTTTCTGCCTGACTGCGCAGAAGTGCTTTCAGGCTTTGTGTCTGTTCATCCTCCCAGAATACAATGGTTAATCCATTCTGTTCGGATAAATGCTTCAGAAACTGTTTCCAGTTATAATATGGTCCAACTGTCGGCACCTGTACTCGTTTGGACTGCTGACTGGCTTCCTGCGCTATTTTCTGCCACCGTTCCAGTTTTTTACCGGCTTTGCTGCTATCCAAATGTACCACGGAACGGCTTGTTTCCACAGGAATAACTGCACTGACGCCAAGTTCTGTACATTTCTGAATAATCAGCTCCAGCTTGTCACCTTTCGGCATGCCTTGATACAGTACGACCTCTATAGCTGTTTCCTGCAGATTCTCTATACGCTCTACAATGCGGCCTGTTACAGCATCTTTCATAAACGCTGTTAACTCAACCAGATACGCTGTGCCATCGCCGGTACTGACAGTCACCTGTTCCCCGACATTCAGCCGCAGCACCTTTCCCATATGCCGTGCAAGTTCTGCATCAAACTGTACCATATCGTCCTGCACCGCTTCCGGTGCCACAAAAAATCTTCTCATATCGTCTACCCTTCATAACGCGCTGCGATTGCTACCCAGCCTTTATCTTCCCGCACTTCAATGATAGCGAATCCGTTTTCTTTTAATGCTACCAATACATCCTCTTTGCGTGTATCAATAATCCCGGAGGAAATAAATACTTTCGGTCCTTTTAAATGAGCAATTGTAGCCGGTGTCAAACGAATGATAATGTCAGCAATGATATTTGCAACAATAATATCTGCTTCGCCTTTCGCTTCAGCAAGCAAATCACTCTGGCAGACAGATACGGTATGTTCCAGACGATTTAAAGCAACGTTTTCTGTAGCGGCAGATACTGCCACCGTATCAAAGTCCATAGCCTGTACAGAACCGGCGCCCAACAAAGCTGTCTGAATTGCCAGAATCCCACTGCCGGTTCCTACATCAATGATGTCCATGCCCGGCTGTACATAGTCTTCCAGCATCTGCAGACACAGTGCTGTCGTAGCATGATTGCCAGTACCAAATGCCATACCGGGATCAATTTCAATAATCAGGTCACCTTCCTGTGCAGTATATTCTTCCCAGCTTGGTTTGATAACCGTTTTTTTACCGATTCGTTCCGGCTTGAAATATACTTTCCATGCATTGGCCCAATCTTCTTCCTGTACCGGTTTGTAAGTCACGCGAGTAGGTCCCATGTCCATACGAATTTCTATTTCGTTTAACTCAATGATAATCTGTTCAATGCGGTTCATCAGATTTTCATCCTGCGGCAAGTAAGATTTGATATAAATATCTTTGCGATTTAATAATTCTTCACTAAATTCATGCGCATCCCACAGCCCGCTATCTGCATAATCTGCAATCGCTTGCGGATCTTCAATCATAACACCGCCGGTACCCATTTCCGCCAACATATTAGAAATGCCTTCTACGGCTTCCCGATCTCGTACTTCCATT
>JAGARS010000063.1 GCA_017622155.1 Peptococcaceae bacterium | reverse complement strand
TATCCCCTCCTTTATTTCAGTATAACATCTTTGCCTTTTATCGACTTTGTAAATTTTTTCAATTTAACAAGCAGTATAAAATATTTTTTAATATCAGATTTTTAAATATTCTCATGCCGCAATACCGTTTTATTTGTTTACACCAAAAATACCACCACAAAAAAACTGCAGTACAAAAATCTACTGCAGTTAAATTTTTTAAGTAATTGTTAAACAAACTTCTCCATTTTATCATCGGAAATCCAGAAATCTGCCGTCACATTCACAATTCCTTCTATGGAGGTATCAGCATCCATCAACCCTAATATCATGGTAATGGTTTCATCATCGTTTATCGGAATCAGATTGCGCGGTGTCCAGATGAGCATATGCTTCAAAAGCTGAATATCTTCCAGTTCAAAAATATCAACGGTATCCTGCAGCTTGTTGGGCTTGGTAATCACTTCTATCAGGTCGCCGTCATCAAAATGCACACTCTCTGCCCCGGCGCCAAGGCCTTCCAGCATCATGGTGTTTTCATCTACACTGCTCTGATATTTGCTCACCAGAATCTGCCCTTTCTGCTGAAACATCCATTCTACACGCACACCATATTTTCCGCCATGCTGTGCGAAAATATCCTGCAGCTGATTTTCATCTACTATAGCGGTGCCGTAAAATATAAAAGAAGTATTTCCCGGCCCGGCTCCCTGATACACATTCAGCGGTGCTGTGCCTTCATACCGATATACACATTGTTTGAGCCAGTTTGTATAATCTGCCATATTGTCACCTGTATCTTTCTGTTTCGTTGTTCACACAATACTTGAATCTATTTCGCTAATGCTTTCTCCCGCTGATACAATGTTACTGCACAATCCAGAAGAAAGCTGCGGAACAGCCTCTGCCATATTGCCAACTGCCCCGTCAGATTTAGCCATCGGTTCAGAAGCGGCTGAATCAAACGCACTACAACTTGTGCCAGCACTACCCAGCAGATTGCAAATTTGAAGCAAATATATCCGCCTAGCTGTACTTTTTCCTTGCTGTAATCCCAGTATTTTAAATGATACCGTGTATCCAGCCATTTGCCGCTGCACCATTCCACCGCAAGGGGAATCACAATGGAGGCTGATAAAAAATGCTTTGGATTCTTTTCAAAGCTTCTTGCCAAAAGCACGCCGCCAAATCCATACATGGGTTTCACCGGCCCGTACAAAAAGTTTGGCTTGATAAATGTACCCACAGTTACTTTATTAAAACAGTTTTCCAAAACCCAGCCCAGAAAGCTGTAAATCAAAAATTCCTGCCTGATCTTTGCCAATGCCCGCACCTCTTTCATCATAAGCATGATTTCAAGAGTAGCTTGCGGCAGAAATTTTTATTTTATACCGATACCGGTCTGCATAATCTTTACACCATTTTTAAAACTGTATGGTTTCCGCCTCTGTGGTTACTTTTATTTTTTTATACCACAAATGTCTGTGTTTATCCGGCCAGAAGACCGCCAGCACTGTGAAAATTTCCAGACGGCCGATGAGCATTAATGCACTAAACAGCCATTTGGCTGCTGCCGGTGCTGCTGAAAACGATTCTGCCGGCCCCAATATGCCTAATGCAGGGCCTACGCCGCCCAGACAGCTTAATGCCCCGGTAAATGCCGAAAGCATGTCCATACCCATGCAGCACAGTATAAAAGTGGACACCAGCGTAATCATGATAAACAAATAAAAGAATGTGGTAACCGTATGCACCACCTGCTCCGACAGCTGTTTCTGATTCGCTTTTACAGTGCGCACCATATGCGGATGCAAAAACCGCTGTACTTCATGGTACATACGCGTTGCCAGAATGATATGACGGTCAATCTTAAATCCACATGTGGTGGAACCTGCACAGGCACCGGAAAACATCAGCGCCAGCAGTACAAACTTTGCACCCGGCACCCAAAGCTCATAATCATAACACACAAATCCGGTAGTGGTGAGAATGGATGTCACATGGAATGCCGCGTACCGCATAGCTGTCCACACATTCTGCGGCTCCTGCACAACATTGCTGCCGGTGATTAACACAATCGCCAGCACCGTAACTGCCAGATATACCTTAAACTCAATGCTGTCTTTGAAACAGCGCAAAGAGCGTGTACGATACAAATAAAAGAACAAGGCATAGTTAATCCCCGCCATAAACATACAGCCTGTCATCGCCCATTGCAAGAGGGCGCTGTCGTAAAACCCTATGCTGGCTGTTTTGGTGGAAAACCCGCCGGTAGCCACCACAGAAAAAGCATGATTCAAGGCATCAAACCCATTCATGCCGCACACATACAGCACTGCAAAAGTGATTGCTGTGTTGACCAGATAAAGGATCCACAAAATACGGGCACTATCTGCCAGTTTCGGCTGCAGTTTATCTTTTACAGGACCCGCTGCCTCTGCTTTAAAAATCTGCATCGCATTGGCACCCATATTTGCCATCAGTGCCACGAACAATACGATAATCCCCATGCCGCCCAGCCAGTGCGTTACGCTGCGCCACATCAGAATGGCTTTCGGTGCATTATCCAAATCGTCTAATACCGATGCCCCTACCGTGGCAAACCCGGACATCGCCTCAAAAAATGCATCTGCCGCACTATCAAATGTACCGGCAATCAGATACGGGCACATCCCTAATACAGCTGCAAAAATCCACCCGAATGTAACGATAAATGCACCATCTCGTGTCTGCAGATGCACTTTGCCTATAGGACGAAAACACTGCAGCAAAAACACACCGATTCCCAGTGTAATCGGCAGCATAATGGCAAAAGCACTGCCACACGGTTCTTTATATATAAATGCTGTAACCAGCGGAAATACCATACTGCAAGCCACAATGACAATCAGCTTGCCTATGGTATGCCACACCGCATTGCCTTTACGTTTAGTCTTCATCATAATCTCTCACAAACGGCTCTATTACGCCATCTCTCTCCATAGTTTCCAACGACAGCATCCGTTCACTTTCCCGCATTTTTCTGTGAAACGGATGAATCAGCACCAATACTGCATATACTTCCAGGCGGCCAACCAGCATCAAAATGCCGAGCAGCCATTTAGCCACTTCCGGCAGTGCTCCATAATATACAGCAGACGAACCAATCCCGATTGCAGGACCAATCCCGCCCAGACAGCTCATAGCCGCAGTCAAAGCCCCTGGCAGCTCTATACCGCACATACTGAGCACCGCCACGCCCAGCACCAGCAATGCCACATAAATATAGAAATACGTACTGACACTGAGCACCACATCATCATCCAGCAGCTGGTGATTGGATTTCAGCCGTGTCACCAGATTGGGATGTAAAAATCTTCGAATTTCCTGCACAGATTTCTGCAGCAGAATAATATGGCGGTCTATTTTAATGCCGCCGCTTATTGACCCTGCACACGCACCGGAAAGCATCAGCAGAATGATAATCAGCTGTGCCGGCACAACCCATTGCTCCACATCGCATAATACAAATCCGCCTGTGGTGACAATAGATACTACCTGAAATACACCATGTCGCACAGCATCTGCCCAGCTGCCGTCATACCCCGGAGCAATCATAGCAATCACCACAACAGATGCTGCAAAAAGCAGCCCCATATAGATGCGCAGCTCCATACTGTCCCGAAACTCTCGCAAGCTTTTATTGTGCCATGCATGGATAAACAACGTATAGTTTATGCCGGTCAAAATCAATGCCGCAATTGTTACCCATTCAATCGCTGCACTGTCAAAAGCACCAATTCCGGCTGTCTTTGTAGAAAACCCGCCGGCAGAAATTACTGTTAAACCGTGATTTACAGCATCAAACAGCCCCATACCGCACACAGCATACAGTACCACCACCACAGCTGTGTGAAACAGATAAATCAGCCCCAGCCCTGCTGCTGTTTCCAGCGTTTTGGGATGAACTTTCTGTTTGGCTGCACCAAGCCCTTCCGCACGGAACAGCTGCAAAGAGCCTTGATTCTGGCCATTCAGCAGCGCCACAAACATAATCAGAATGCCCATGCCGCCAAGCCACTGGGTCATGCTGCGCCACAGCAGCACACACCGCGCCTGACTCTCCACATCAAACAAAACCGTCGCCCCGGTCATGGTAAACCCGGATGCCGCCTCAAAAAATGCATCGGTGACAGAATGTACCGTTCCGGTCAAAAGATAAGGAATCATCGTTAAAAATACAGCCGCCAGCCAGCCATATGTGACAATGGCATACCCATCTTTCATATGCAGACGTTTGCGTTTTTTATCTTTCGGTTTGCAGAAAAAATACAGCAAAGAACCTGCAAGCACTGCAGCGCCGGCACTGAGCAAAAAAGCCACATATTCAGTTTCTCTATAGTATAGCCCTGCTGCTGCCGGTATTGTCATCATCATACCCAACAGCATCAGCATGGCACCTACACTGCTCCACACATAGCTTTTTTGCATGGCATGTTCTCCTTAACGTAAAAAATGTTCTACTTTGCGTACCATAGAAGCCGCCGCAAAAATAATAATGCGGTCTCCCGGCTCCAGTATATCGTTCCCCGAAGGAATAATGGCATCGTTGTTGCGGAACAACGCTCCAATCAGAATGCCTTTCGGCAAGCCAAGAGTACGAATCGGCTGATGAATCATTCGCTTCATTTGCTCCGTCAGAATAATTTCATATACCTCTGCCGAACCCTGCTCCAGCACATTGATAGACAAAAATTCACTATTACGCACAAACCGCAATACAGCTTCCGCTGTCAGCAATCGCGGACTGATGGCAATGTCAATACCTACCGCTTCGATTAAAGGCAGATAATCTGACCGGCGTACCTGTGCGATGGTTTTTTTCGCGCCCAGACGTTTCGCCATCAAAGATACCAGAATGTTCAGGCGGTCATCTTCTGTAAGTGCAATAAACATATCTGTATCCTGCACGCCCTCATCCTGCAGAAGATCAATATCACTGCCATCACCATTCAGAATAATGGCCTCGTCCAGCTCCCCTGCCAGCACTTTGCAATGTTTGTAGTCTTTTTCGATAATCTTCACTTCCAGACCACGTTTTTCCAATAGCTGTGCCAGATAAAACGCCACACGGCTGCCGCCCAGCATCATTACCGAATGCACTGTACGGCGCTGAAAGCCCAGATATTTTTCAATTTCACGCATCTGATCGGTACGCCCGATAATAAATACGCGGTCTTCCTCCAGAATCAAATCATCCCCGCGCGGAATAATCAAATCATCCCCGCGCAGAATTGCCGCTACCAGAAAATGATATTCACCATGAATGTCTTTCAATGCTTTGCCAACCACCGGATTGTCGTGTTCTATCAAAAGCTCCAGCAGCATAATTTTCCCCTCGGCGTAATAGTTTACATCCACCGCCTCCGGCACAGTAATAATCTTGGCAATTTCCGCAGCCGCTACCCGCTCCGGATTAATCACCAAATCTACATTCAAAGCCGGATTCTGCATCAGCTTGTTATTATGGTCATACTCCGGCTTACGCACACGGGCAACGGTTTTCTCCACACCATACTGCCCTGCCAGCATACACGCCAGCAGATTCAGTTCATCACTTTCCGTCACTGCCACCAGCAAATCCGCGTCCTCAATATCAATACTTTCCAAAAGCGCCGAGTCGGCACCATTGCCCAGTACCGCCTGCACATCCAGATTCTCCGCCACAACCTGCTGACGATCCTCATCCTTTTCCACCACATATACATCGTGGCCTTCCTGCGACAAAGTCTGCGCAATATTAAAGCCGATTTTCCCAGCACCTATGATAATCGCTTTCATTGTATATCACCCCTCACAAGGTTATTAATATTTTTTACTGCATAGTTTTCCCATTATCTTTTCATTATATCATTGTTCATCCAGAATGCAAAGAAAAAGCGTATTTATCAGAACAAATTCCAACAAATACGCTCAAATTTCTTTATAAAATTACCTCACATGCTTCGTTTACATCGGCTTATCTTTCAAGATATCCAGTACATACTCTACCGATACCTGCAATGTTTCAGCAATCTGCTCCGGTGTATTAATCTTGCTGAACTGCCGAATCAGCTCCTGCTGTTTTTCCTCTTTTCCTTCTTCTTTTGCATCTTTTAATGCCTCATCCATATCCCATTCTTCTAAAAGCAAATTCGACACCTCACTTCCATGTGTTTCTAAAAACTCTGCCATAATATCATGCTCAATACAATATCGAATTGCCGTTGCAATTGCTCTTTCCAGTGTATGCTCATCCTGTACAGAATCTCCTGCCTCAAAGTCACGCACCTTTTGCACAAACAAGCTATAATCCTTCAAGATTTCACTGCGTTCAATCAATTCCGGCGATTTGGCATAATTGATATTGTACACTTCTACTTTCAACTCCAACGCCGGATTTTCCTGCTCCACCTTAAAAGATTCTGATAATTTTTGTACACTATACTCTGGGTAATCCGCTTTACCATTATATAATACGATAAATTTTGGTACAGGTATTTTTACCCGCATTCGCTTATGTACCGGACACTTCTTTAACATTTTTTCGTACACTCTGGCACAATATAATAACAAACGTAACGCCATATTATCATTGATAGTCGATTGATGTTCAATGAGTACAACATACTGATTATCCAATACAAAAGACAAATCGTTGAGTTGATTTTTATACAACACATTGGTAAGTGTATTAATTTCCACAGGAGTATCCAATGGATAATTGGTTTTAGCCACAGCGTTATACACATCAATCAAACGCTCTGGATTACTCAAATAAAGAGAAAATACACTATCTTTATATTCTCTGTTGGCTGGCATAGACAGCACCTCCATTAACAAGTTTTGTTTCATAAACGAACGCGTATTATATATTTCAACTTTGCCTAAAATATTTATAAGCATATAGGAACTGGATTTATTTTACAACGCATTTAACTGTTTGTCTATATCATTTTTGTAAATTAAAAATATATTTTGTAATTTAATCCAATAAACAGATTCTCGATTGTTGTATACTATGGCATTGAAGACACCGATACAGAATCTTCAACTTCTGCGAATCTTCATACTTTTCTCAAAAAAGCTCTTGCATTATTTTTAGATAGTGCTATAATGAATCTATTATTACAAACAAATGTACATGATAAGTGTACATGATATTATGGCAATGACGAAAACAAAGCCTTTTCTGTTCCAATGACATTTGTCAGCCAGAGAGCCGGTGGTAGGTGAAAACCGGTTGGAGCGTCAGGTGGTCCACTTTCTGAGCCGTCGGCGATGAGTCGACAGGGTAAGCCCTTTACAGCTGTTCGAGTGGCAAGGCTGTTTATGCTTTGCAATGTAGGTGGCAACGCGGGAGT
>JAGARS010000062.1 GCA_017622155.1 Peptococcaceae bacterium | reverse complement strand
CTGTGTTTAAGATTTGAACACGGTTTTTAACATTTTCGAAAGTTCTTTAATGACAAGTCTGTTTTCATCAGCAAATACATTGTGATAAAACAAGCTGAATTCAATGGCCGGGCAGGGATTTTCCCTTAATATTTTCCATTCAGGCTCCGGAAACTGCAGCTGGCATAATGTTTTTGGTCCGGAATAAAGACAGCCTTGCTCCAGCATCATTTTTTTGCAGACATCAATATCCGAAATATTGATGCGCTTCCGCTTCTTATAGGCATTTCCTTTGGCCGAATAGGAACTTCCGACAATGATAATGGTATTGTTCAGTGCCTCATTCAGATTATGCAGATTGTGCAGAATCGGAATTTTTTCATGACAAATATCCGTAATGGTCTCGTCTTTTGTAATGATAATCTTCGCCAAGTCTATACTCGGATTTTCGTATTTTTCATGCTGTAAAACTGGGAAAAAATAAACATTTCGTGCATTGACATCAGACTGATTCATCAGAACACTAAGTTCTTCAATATTGTGCTCGTGAATGGACAGATAATATTTTTCCGCTATGATATCTTTCTGCAATATTCGAATATAATTAGCCAGCCCCGGTGTGGTATACAAATGCAAAATCTCACTGATATTCACCGGATGCAGTGCCTTGTATGCATCGATTGCATTGACTGCCTGTCGGGCATAAGGCAGAAATTCTTTCCCCTCTGCACTGAGTGCAACACCTTTATTTGTTCTGATAAACAATGTACAATTCAGTTCTTTTTCTAAACTTTTCAGGATGACACCCAGACTCTGGTGTGTCAGAAAATTCTGTTCAGCAGTTTTATTGATACTGCCGCTCTCAGCCACCGCCAGAAATAGTTTTAGATTTTCTATTTTCATAAACTCACTTCTTCCGTGTCCATCAGCTTCACAAATACGTCTTTCATACTGCACTTGAGCGTGTATCCCAAATCGGCAAATGTTTTGTCCATGGCATCCAGCATAGCTGCCACATCTTCTGCATTGGCTCCTTCACCCATATGCCCCAGGCGGAATACTTTGCCTGCCAGATAATCAAAGCATCCGGCTATCATAATGCCGTACTGCTCTGTCATATGCTGCAAAAACTGTGCCGAGTCAACGCCTTCCGGCACTTCCAACACTGTTACGGTGGCGCAATAATCACGCTCTAAATAAAGCTTGAGTCCTGCCTCTGCTGCAGCCGTTCTTACCGCCTGTGCAATTTGGGCATGACGGGCATAAATCTCGGTATCTGCCAATACATTGTCCAATGCTGCGCCCAATCCATAAATATCACTGATTGGCATGGTATATGGGAACCATTTGTCTCTGTAATAATGTTTGAATGTCAGGATATTGGCATAAAATGATGCAATGGGTGTATGGCGCTGTTCCATAGCCTGCAGCGCATCGCTGCTTACTGTAAGCATGGTAAGCCCCGGCGGTGCCGACAGCGCTTTTTGAGAGCCGCCGCACAAAATATCCACCCGGCAGACATCCACATCGATCTCTACGCCAAACATACTGGACACTGCATCTACTACGGTGAGTATACCGTACTGTTTCAGCAGCGGGCAAATGGTCTCAATAGGGTTCAGCACACCGGTAGGCGTATCGCAATGTACCACCGTAGCATATTTGAAGTCGTGGTCCTGCTCCAGATATACTGCAAGTGCTTCCACATCGATGGCTGTTCGGTCAGTCACGGTATACAGCACCGGCTCGCCACCGTAAAGCTTGATAAAATCGGCAAAGCCTCTGCCAAACAGCCCATTATCCAGCACCAGTACTCTATCGCCCGGCTCTGTCAGCGAAGCACAAGCTGCCTCTAAGCCTAAAATGCCTTCACCGCTTAAAATATAGCTGACATTGTCTGTATGCAGCAATGCACTCAGATTGTCACAAATTGCTTTATATTCTTCATAAAATGTCAAATCCAGATCGGGATTGGTTGTTGTCAGGCTTCTGGCCATACGCACATTTTCCCGTACTTGTGTCGGGCCCGGTGTCATAATTTTAATCGACTTGTTCATTTTCATTCGCATCCTTTTGATAAAGTTGCACTTATCATACTACACTGCATCAAAAGATGCAACCATCCTGCCTCATAAATATTGTATACACACCCTGCAAAGCCGCCATATTACTGCGGTTTGTTTGGCACATCATTTTGAATATTCCCTTGCGCTACATGTGGCTCTACAAAATGCTTAAGCCCATATTGCCACAGCACCGCAGCACCGGCCTCAGTGTTCTCATTGCGCTTCAGTATTTTGCTCAGCTTTACCTCGTGCTCTTTCCATGCGCGGCCATTGGTAGCCGCATTGAGCATAGCCGGCTGCAAATTGTCCATGACTTTGGCATACTTTGCTTCCGGTGTTGCCAATGCTTCAAACTCCTGCCACAACGCCATCAATTCCTGCGCCTGATCATCGGGCAGCAGATTGTAAATGCGTTCTGCCGCTTTTTGCTCCCGTTCAGCCTGGGTAGCAATCCCTGCATCATCATAGGCATAAGTATCTCCTGCATCAATTTCCACAATATCGTGAATCAACAACATTTTCACAACTTTAAATACATCCACCGGTTCATTGGCATACTCACTGAGCAGAATCGCCATCAGCGCCGCATGCCAGGCATGTTCCGCATCGTTCTCCAAAGTATCGCCATCGCTGCAGTATGTTTGACGGCCAATTCGTTTTTCTTTATCAATCTCCAACGCAAAAGCAAACTGTTTGTCCAATCGCTCCTGCTGCGCCAGTTTCTGATTATCGTTCATATGCTCACCATTACCATTTGTTGCGTACTTTTTCCGCAAACCCTAAGAAATCTTTCAGCTCGATAGCAGAGCCGTCATCCAGAATCATTTTGCCGGTAAATTTGCCGAATATCTGATGCTGGTCACTGATAATTACTTTGAGGTCTGTACAAGCAGCGCGATCCATAATCGGCTCAAAGTCCATTTCAAAACGGCCATCAGAAGATGTGAATGTCCACGGTTTCAGAAAATCATCTTTGCCATCCGGTGTTTGCGGAATATTGAATGTCACCTTGTCAAACTTGTGGGCAACACCATCCACAAAAATCATATTTTCACTGGCTGCAGACGTGTCACCGAACCCATAGCCGATATTAAACCCTACCACATGACCATCTACCATGCCATGCCCTGCACCCCAGTACCAGGTGTTGTCACGGGTCCACACACCACGGCCCCAGTCCAGCATACCAAAGCTTTCCTCCGGTGCAAATACATATTCTTCATCACCAATCTTCACAGTACCCTGAGCACGCATACCCACAATCTTCTGATTGTAGTAAAATGCGGTTTTGTCCTCCGCAAACGGTGTGGCAATTACCATACTGTCCTGCGGCTCATCAAACAATAAAATATCCGCCTCAAAGGGCTTGCCATCTTTAAACTTGTCCAGATAGCAAGTCAAACGGCGTTTGCCCTGCCCTACCGTAAAGGTAAATTCCGACTTTCCGATTTTCAATCTGCTCACACCGCTTTCGCTGGTAGATGGCAGATTGGTCTTGCCCATTGGCATAAGGCCAATCGGACTCACCGTAGTTTCTGTCGCATTTTCAAAATCCAGAATGGATGCACTGAGCATACTCATATAAGAATTGTCATCCAAAGTCAGTGCAATTCCAAATCGGTCATTGTAAATCAAATAATAATCCCATTCCTTGATGCGAAACGCCGAAGCCTTGATCGCACTTCTGCGATATTCCTTTACTAAACTGGTCGCATACCCGGCCTCAGTCAAATGCCCCTGCGCATCCAAGAGAGGCCCCTTTGTCAATACATGTTCCATCATAATCCCGCCCATCACAATTTATTTGGTGATTTTATGGTAGCACAGCGCCGATGCTTTGGCAAGCCAATTTCCTTTGATTGAAGCGCTTAGCAAACTGAAAATATTGAGAAACTGCAAATTATCATCTCCGAAATGAGACAATTGAATAGATATATGCTATAATATAGTTGCAGTATGAAACTTTTAGATCTATTCTCACGTCTATATAGATAATGGAACCGTTAGATAAATAAGAATTTGATGAGGTGTGAAAAATGAAAAAATCGAAAGAATATAAAGTTAGTTCTACGCTTTTCTATGTAGCAGCCGTATTGTTCTACTTAGCAGCAATTATAAACATTGTTGGTGGAAACAATACTTCTATAGGCATTGTATGGTTATGTTTTGGTTCGGCATTTCTTTGTTTTGGTTCATTATTTTTCAATAAGAGTAAAGAGAACATAGAGAAAGAAGAAAAGTAAATTCCAATTTGATGAACTAAATACTGATCAAAAGGAGCAAGGTATATTTCAACCTTGCTCCTTTTCATTTTCCATTGGGTATTCACAAAAAAAGAAAGAGCCAACCTGTTAAGGTTAGCTCTTATTGTACAATTTTTGTAAGCATCTTGTTAGGTTGGCCGAGATACACCGCTTTTGAAGTTCTCATTTGTTTAACAAGAGTACTGCGTAAGTGCATACGTATCATTTTCTTTTTCGTTTTGCTTTATGTTTTGTCTGATTGTTTTTGTATTTATGCTGCCAGCGGATTTTTCTGCGTGCTGTGCGTTCTTCTTCGATATCTATCAAGTTGGCTTCTATCAAAAATGCTTTCAGTTCTTCGCCTTTTTCCTGCAGTTCTTCCAGCAGTTCTTCTTTGAAGATGATTTCTTCATCATCTTTGTCAATCCGCCCTACCGGCAAACGAAACAGGCTGTCTGCTGCTACAGAAAGCATATACATATTCACGCGGCCTTTGTAATCATCATACAAGCCGATGGCTTCGTAAAATGCTTTGTAATAACGAAATACTGTGCGTTTTACTTCGTATATATTGCTGCTGCGCATTTCTGTAGCCACCAGGCTGTTGCGCCGCTTAAAATAGTAATATATCGGCTCCTGCAGCACATATACATGCTTTACATAGCACAAGTACTGCAAATTGAATATAAAGTCTTCACACCAACTGATTTCAGGACTGCACTGTAAGTTGTTTTCCCGCACGATATCTCGGCGATACAGTTTATTCCACATAACACCATAATAAAAATTAGCCGGCGCTTTCATCATTTCCAGTGCAAATTCGGCTATGGTATATTTGCCATCTTCTTTGATATGGCCGTTTACCAGCAATATACGCTCAATGACGCGATAAAAGGGTGCTATGACAAATTCGCATTTGCTCTGTTCCGCCCTTTGTACCAATAGTGCTGTTGCTTCCGGTGCCAGCCAGTCATCGCTGTCGGCAAACTGCAGATATTTGCCTCTGGCTTTGGCTATGCCGCAGTTGCGGCTGTCAGACACACCGCCGTTTGGTTTGTCTATCACTATCACACGGGCATCTTCAGCAGCAAACCGCTGACATGCAGCCAGGCTGTTATCGGTACTGCCGTCATTCACCAAAATCAATTCGATATTTTCATATGTTTGCTGCAAAATACTTCTGACACAGCGCTCCAGATAAGCTTCGGCATTGTACACCGGCACAATGATGCTCACCAACGGATATTTTTTCATGTTCCCCGTTCACCAGCTTTCCCTTGTTTTGCTCCACTCCCATTTTCCATAGCAATGCAGAGAAAGTCAATGACCATCTGCAAATCTAAAGAATTTTGTAACCAAATGCCAACATTTGATATGTACCATCAGCAGAGAATGCTTTATAATAGAGTTGAAAACATCTTAGTCAAAAAGGGGGCAGGCGACATGCACACCTGGAATGATATTGAATCAATGATTTGCAGCTGCGGCCGCTGTGCATTGGGACAAACACGCAAAAATGCAGTGCCGGGCAAGGGCAGCCATGCCGCACAAATTATGCTGGTAGCTGAAGCACCGGGCAAGCAGGAAGATTTGCAGGGCATCCCTTTTGTGGGGCCGGCCGGCAAGGTGCTGGACATTCTGCTCACATCGGCCGGGCTTAGCCGCAAGGATGTGTTTATCACCAATATTGTAAAATGTCATCCTCCCGGCAACCGTGACCCTCTGCCCGAAGAACAGGAAGCCTGTATGCAGTATCTGCGCGCAGAAACTGCTCTGCTGCATCCGCCGGTAATCGTTTGTCTGGGCCGTATTGCTGCGCAAAAGCTCATTGCGCCCAATTTTAAGATTACACGGGAACACGGCATGTGGGTACACCGCAAGGGCTACTGGATGACAGCTGTATATCATCCATCGGCAATTCTGCGTGACCCGGCCAAACTGGAAGAAGCAAAAAGAGATTTTCAAAGCATTGTGGCCAAAGTGCAGGAAATTGAAGAAAGCAAATATCCGTTGTAAATTCATTATTATAGAAGTCTCAATTCAAAACCCCTGATATCATTTATCCGTCCAGCTATCGCCAGACATCTTCCTTGGCTGTTCATCTTTGCCGGACTATTGTCCGTCACGATTTGAACATCCTGCGTCGATGTTCCGTAATACGCGGGACGATTGATAAATATATCAGGGGTTTTATATTCAGCATTGTTTTTCATTTATTTTTCTACAAACTTCAGAAAATGTGCAATCTGTGCATTCACTGCATGAGGATTATCCACGTTGGCGTTATGCCCTGCCTTCGGAATCCACACCAGCGGATAGCCGGTGCGTTTTGTCCAGGCTTTGTTGTAACGTTTGACAAAGCCTGTTCTGTCATGTTCACCGCACAGCAGCAGTACAGGGCACTTCGGAGAAACACGTTCACATGCTTCAATGGCTTCCGCCAGCATACGAAATCCGTACCCTGCCAGATGACAAAATTCGTCCCGTGTATAGCCAATCATCATAT
>JAGARS010000061.1 GCA_017622155.1 Peptococcaceae bacterium | reverse complement strand
CCTTTGAACAGGCAGGCGAAAAATGTCAGGGTGCGGTATTGGCATCCGATGCATTCTTCCCATTCCGTGATACAGTAGATGCTGCTGCAAAAGCAGGGATTACTGCTATCATTCAGCCGGGTGGTTCTCTGCGTGACCAGGAATCTATCGATGCTTGTAATGAACATGGCATTGCGATGATTTTCACCGGCATCCGCCATTTTAAACACTAATTAGACTTTGTTAATTTTTTTAATTAAGCAGTGCTGTTTGTGTAAAACGGCACTGCTTGCGGTGTTATATTGCGTAGATGCAAAATATCTGTATGGAGGGATAGCATTCGATGAAAGTACTTGTAGTTGGCAGCGGCGGTAGAGAACATGCGCTGGTATGGAAACTGAGCCAGAGCCCAAAAGTAGAAAAAATGTATTGTGCACCGGGCAATGCCGGGATTGCACAGATGGCTGAATGTGTAAACATTAAGGCAGAAGATCTGGATGGTTTACTGGCATTTGCACAGGAAAAGAGTATTGATTTGACTGTTGTTGGCCCGGAAGTGCCGCTGACAATGGGGATTGTAGATAAATTTAATGAAAAAGGCCTGAAAATTTTTGGCCCATCCGGTAAAGCTGCTGAAATCGAAGGCAGCAAAACATTTGCCAAAGATTTGATGGCAAAATACAATATTCCGACAGCAAAATATGGTGCCTTCACTGATGCTGATCAGGCAAAAGCATTTCTGGCTGAAGTTGGCCTGCCATGTGTAGTAAAAGCCGATGGCTTGGCTGCCGGAAAGGGTGTACTGATTTGCGAGACAAAAGAAGAGGCAGAAGCTGCAGTTGCAGATATTCTGGTTGATAACAAATTTGGTGATGCCGGAAGTCGTGTAGTGGTAGAGGAATTTTTAACTGGCCAGGAAGTAAGTATGCTTGCATTTACTGATGGCAATACTGTTGTGCCAATGGTATCTTCTCAGGATCATAAACGTATCTGGGATGGTGACAAAGGGTTGAACACCGGCGGCATGGGTGCGTATTCTCCTGCACCGATTTATACGCCGGATGTACATGCCATTGTAGTACCGGAAGTACTGGAAGCAACGGTAGCTGCTATGAAAGCGGAAGATCGTCCTTTTGCAGGTATTTTATATGCAGGGTTAATGCTGACAGCAGATGGCCCGAAAGTGCTGGAATTCAACGCAAGATTTGGTGACCCTGAAACACAGGCGGTACTGCCAAGACTGAAATCTGATTTGGTTGATATTTTCCTGGCAATTATTGATGGCAAACTGCATGAAATGCAGATTGAATGGTATGAAGAAGCAGCTGTGTGTGTTGTTATGGCGTCCGGCGGATATCCGGAAACTTCTGATAAAGGTCGGGTAATCACAGGGCTTGATAAAGCTGCTGAGACCGGTGCAATTGTGTTCCATGCCGGTACCAAAGAAACAGATGGCAATATCGTGACAAACGGTGGTCGTGTACTGGGTATCAGTGCATTGGGAAAAGATATTGCAGAAGCTATTGCCAATGCATACAAAGGTGTAGAACAGATTCAGTTTGAAAATATGCAGTATCGTACCGACATCGGTAAAAAAGCATTTTTAGCATAACGCAAACTTGGGGGGAATAAAACGATGTCCACAATTTATCGTTTTTATGCAGAAAAACGTCCTGGATTTGATATCGAAGCACAGGGGCTGCTGGCTACTATGCAGGGATATTTGCACATTGAAGGTCTGGAAGGTATCCGTATCTTCAATCGCTATGATATTCAGGGATTAAATGAAGAAAACTGTGATGCTGCGGGAAGATTGATTTTCTCCGAACCGCAGTGTGATGAATTATACCGTGAAGAACTGCCTGCAATTGATGGTGCACATACAATTTTTGCAGTGGAAGCACTGCCTGGTCAGTATGATCAGCGTGCTGACTCTGCAGCACAGTGTGTACAGATTTTAACGAAAGAACGTCCACTGGTGCGTGTAGCAAAAGTGTATGCGTTCTTAGGCACTATCGGTGAATCTGATTTGCAGAAAATGAAAAAACATCTGATTAACCCGGTTGAAAACAGAGAAGCGTCTCTGGCAAAGCCGGAAACATTGCAGGACGAAGTGGCAGAACCAGAAGCAGTATTCAGTCTGGAAGGCTTTATTTCTGCAGATGATGCGGCTTTAGAAGCTTTGCGTCAGCAATATGGTTTGGCAATGGATTTAGGGGATTTGCGCTATATGCAGGTGTATTTCCGTGATGAAGAACACCGTGATCCAACTATTACTGAACTGAAAATGATTGATACTTACTGGTCAGACCATTGTCGTCATACCACCTTTAATACGCAAATTACAGACATTGAACTGGCAGATCCACTGGTGAAAGCTACTTATGAAGAATATCTGGCTGCTCGTGAAGAGGTATACGGTGAAAGAGCGAAAACACGCCCAATCACTATGATGGATATGGGGACTATTGCTGCAAAAACACTGAAAAAACGCGGTGTGCTGAAAAACCTGGATGAAAGTGAAGAAATCAATGCGTGCAGTGTACGTGCCAATGTAAAAACAGATAAAGGCAACGAAGAATGGCTGTTTATGTTTAAAAATGAAACACACAACCATCCGACAGAAATCGAACCATTTGGCGGTGCCGCAACATGTTTAGGCGGTGCAATTCGTGACCCGCTGTCCGGTCGTTCTTATGTATATCAGGCAATGCGCGTAACAGGTGCTGCTGACCCGCGCAAACCACTGGAAGAAACGATTCCGGGGAAACTGCCGCAGCGTACCATTACCACTACAGCTACCCATGGCTATTCTTCCTATGGGAACCAGATTGGTCTGGCAACCGGGCTGGTAGACGAACTGTATCATCCTGGTTATGTAGCAAAACGTATGGAAATCGGTGCAGTACTGGGTGCGGCTCCGGTAGAAAACGTAGTGCGTGAAGTACCGGCTCCTGACGATGTAATTGTACTGTTAGGCGGTCGTACCGGGCGTGACGGCTGTGGCGGTGCAACAGGCTCTTCTAAGAGCCATACTGAGCAGTCTCTGACTACTTGCAGTGCTGAAGTTCAGAAAGGGAATCCGGTAGAAGAACGCAAAATTCAGCGTTTGTTCCGTCGTCCTGAAATCAGCAAATTGATTAAACGCTGCAACGATTTTGGTGCAGGCGGTGTATCGGTAGCTATCGGTGAACTGGCAGCAGGGCTGCACATTCACCTGGATCGTGTACCGAAAAAATATGAAGGGCTATCGGCTACTGAACTGGCAATTTCTGAGTCTCAGGAACGTATGGCAGTGGTATTAGCTCCGGAAAGTCTGGAACAGTTTATCGCAGCAGCAGACAGCGAAAATCTGGAAGCTACTGTAGTAGCATATGTCACCGAGGATCCTCGTCTGGTAATGGAATACAATGGCGAAACGATTGTAAATCTGAGCCGTGCTTTCCTGGATTCTGCCGGTGATACCAAAACAATTACAGTTGATGTAGATGCATTTCCTGCACCTGCAGAAGAAGAATATATCGAAGACTTTGACAGTGCAGCAGCATTGAAAGAACTGGTAGGCGATTTGAATATCTGTTCTCGTCGCGGTATGGTTGAATATTTTGACAGCACAATTGGTGCCGGCAGTGTTCTGATTCCGTTCGGCGGCAAAACACAGCTGACCCCTACTCAGGCAATGGCGGCTAAAATTCCTGTATT
>JAGARS010000060.1 GCA_017622155.1 Peptococcaceae bacterium | reverse complement strand
AGCAGCTTTGGAATATCCTGTATTTATCAAACCTGCTAATGGGGGTTCCAGCGTAGGAATCAACAAGGCTAAAGATGCTGATGAATTAGCAGAGGCATTGCGCATTGCTGCAAAATATGATCGTAAGGTTCTTGTAGAACAGGGTGTAACGGTAAGGGAAATTGAAATTTCTGTGATGGGCAACGAACAGCCTATGGTGTCTCAGCCGGGTGAAATTTGCTCTAGCAATGAGTTTTATGACTACAAAGCAAAATACATTGATAATAAATCAGTGGCAGTGATTCCGGCAGATTTGCCTGCGGAAACCATTGCCCGTATTCAGGAACTGGCCGTAGAAACTTATCTGGCATTGGAATGTGAAGGGTTTGCCCGCGTAGACTTTTTTGTGGAAGAAGCAACCGGTAATATATATTTGAATGAAGTGAATTCTCTGCCTGGATTCACCGATATCAGTATGTACCCAAAAATGTGGGAGCAGGCTGGGATTTCTACGACAGATTTGTTGACGAAATTGATTGCATATGCTGAAGAACGTCATCGTGATCGCAAAAAAAATTCCATTGACTGCTAATATTTTAATTGACACACGAACATCTGTACGATATAATGAAGAGGAAAAATGCATAACCACATAAATTAATCTTGGAGGATTTGTTATGGCAGATTATAAAAATAGTCCAGACCGTGCTGCGGCGCTGGAAAATGCATTAAAACAGATTGATCGTCAGTTCGGCAAGGGTACCATTATGCGTCTTGGCGAACAGGAAAAATTAGAAATGGAAGTTATTCACACCGGTTCTATTGCACTTGACAGTGCATTGGGTGTTGGCGGTGTGCCAAAAGGCAGAATTATTGAAATTTATGGTCCTGAATCTTCCGGTAAAACAACTGTAGCACTGCATATTGTAGCGGAATGTCAGAAAGAAGGCGGTATTGCAGCATTTATCGATGCAGAGCACGCTTTGGATCCTGTATATGCCAAAAAAATTGGTGTAGATATTGACAATCTGCTGGTATCTCAGCCGGATTATGGTGAACAGGCGCTGGAAATTTGTGATGCACTGGCACGCAGCGGTGCAGTAGACATTATTGTAGTGGACTCGGTAGCAGCTTTGACACCTCGTGCCGAAATCGAAGGCGAAATGGGTGATTCCCATGTAGGGCTCCTTGCTCGACTGATGTCTCAGGCGTTACGCAAAATGACAGCGAATATCAGCAAAAATAATACCACTATGATTTTTATCAATCAGGTGCGTGAAAAAATTGGTGTTATGTATGGCAATCCGGAAACCACTACCGGCGGTCGTGCGCTGAAATTCTTCTCCTCTGTGCGTATGGAAGTGCGTAAAGGGGAAGCGTTAAAACGCGGCAGCGATGTAGTAGGGAACCGTACGAAAGTGAAAATCGTGAAAAACAAAGTAGCTCCGCCATTCAAACAAGTAGAATTTGATATTATGTATGGAGAAGGTATTTCCAATGAAGGCAGCATTATTGATGTTGGTGTAGAACTGGAAATTATTCGCAAGAGCGGTGCATGGTATTCTTATGAAGGCGAAAAAATCGGTCAGGGCCGTGATAATGCCAAAGAATACCTGAAAGCCAATCCAGAAACGAAAGCTGAAATTGAAGAGAAAATTCGTCAGCATTCTCAGGCAATCGGTATGCTGGTAGAGGTGCAGGATGACGATGATGATGACAGCTTTTTTGAATAATTTTAGATAATAATTTATTTATACTGTTTGTATATATGATACTACGAAAGGGTACTGTAATGCAGGATATATTTGCGCAGGATTTTGAAGCAATACAGGCACATGAGCTGGAAATTGCAAAACAGATGGCATTAAAATTTGTTTCTGCACGTATGCGTACCACGCATGAAGTGCTGGAACATTTACAGAAAAAAGGTTGCAGTTTCGAGCAGAGTCAGGCAGCGGTTTTATTTCTGAAAGAATATCAATATCTGGATGACGCTGCTTATTGCCGGGCGTGGATTCATGATAGAATACAGTTTCATCCTTGTGGCCGCAGAAAAATGGAAGTCGAACTGCGAAAAAAAGTGTCGAATAGTCAATTAATACAGGAAAGTCTGGATGAATATTTTTCTCGTGAGGAAGAAATTGAGCAGGCACGATTGGCAGCAGAACAAAAAATGCGAAGCAATACAGGAAGAAAAAAAGTTTCCAGAGAGCAGCTGTCACGGTTTCTTTATACACGGGGATATGACAGCAGTATCATAGCAGAAGTCTGTGCAGCAATGTGCTTTTCTGCTGATTCCTCTGCAGACGATTTTTCCTGGCAAGATGAATTTTAACACATTAAAATACAAACTCCTACTTGACAGGTGCAATAATAAACTATACAATTATTAGATGAAAGTCTTTTGTTGAAATTGCACCTGTGAAGCAGGTTGTATATATAAAATTGTAGTAAATGTATATAGAGTGTTACGATAAACTGCAGATTTATATATTGGGATAGATAAAACAGTTGAAATCTGCCCTGTAGGAATGCTGTACTGTTCAGCATCGGTATATGTGGGGGCAGCGCTTTTTGACGGTGTCTGTTTTATCATGGGCAATTTCGGCAAATCGATGATTCGATTTGCTTTTTTTATTTTGCGAAAGACATTTATGTTACCAGGTATGTTTATGAGTTTATGAGATTGTAACAAGAAAGGAGGAGTTCACAGTATATGACTGACATTTTGTTTATTGTAATTGCTGCCGTAGTTGGTATTGCAGTTGGATATATTGTGAGAAAAACAGTAGGGGAATCTAAAATTAAATCTGCAGAAGCTGAAGCAGCCCGTATTATGGAGGAAGCAACCAAAAATACTGATGCTATCCGCAAAGAAGCGATT
>JAGARS010000059.1 GCA_017622155.1 Peptococcaceae bacterium | reverse complement strand
GGTGATTTTTTTGGTATAACCTCTGTCGCGCACCCGCATAGCGGGTGGTTCTTTGTTTCGCGCCTTCTGCGCTCAACTGGCTTAAGCCACTAAAAAAGCTCCAAATGCGCTTGGTTAAGCCATTGCGCATTTAGAGCCATTTAGAGAAATATCGGGATGACAGGATTTGAACCTGCGGCCCCTTCGTCCCGAACGAAGTACTCTACCAAACTGAGCCACATCCCGTTATAAAGCTGCCCGATATCAGTTCGGACAGCTTTTATAGTTTACGCCTTTTTATTGATTATGTCAAGCGCTTATTTGCAATTTTCCGGTACAGATACAATCCGCTATACATGACTGCAACAATAGCCGTAATCAGAATTGGAAAGCCCCAGAAATGATTGCCCATATGCTCCTCGAACCATACTAACGGTGTGCCTGCAATCGGATACATCTAGAACCTAAAATTGGTATCAAATATCAGATTAACACCATATGCCACACATGCCAAAGCCGCCAATACAGCCAAACTTTTCGGCAGATATTTAATCTGCGGATTAAGTTCACCGCTATAAGTAAGCATAATCGGGTATGTTGCCAATAAAATGTGCACCGTAAAGCTATGAATATTCATAAAATTCCAGAATGGCAATACAGCCCAGCTAGGTGTTAAAAGAGCAATCATGGCTGCCGGAATTCCAACAGTAAATAAATAATTGTCCAGCGCACGGTTTGGTCGTTTACTATGCCACAAAATCACAAAGATATTGATACTGCACAAATGAAATGGCAAATACTGCGGCCCATACAAGCCTTGAACACCCAGCCCCACTACTTTCACAGCTTCGTCCAGCAATAACAGTGCAACAAAAATATAGCGAATCCGCTGACGTTTATTAGAATCGCTTTGTTTATAAACACGACAGCACAGTATGGCAAACACAATAAACCCTGCCAGCCAGCACAAATGTCCAAAACCAAATAGCGGAAAGCCAACGCCTTCCGCTACCGATTCTGTCGAATCAAAAAAGTGAGTCATCATACCTTACACCAATCCTAATTTCTGCATGGTGCCGCGCACGATTTCTTTTTCAGTTTCGTTCGCTTCTACCAATGGCAGACGCACTTTACCATTGCCAAATCCAACCTGGCTTAACGCATATTTTACAGGTACAGGGTTGGAGGTAATAAACAGGTTTTTGAACATTGGATACAGTTTTTTATGCCATTCCGCTGCTTCAGCCACACGTCCTTCTGCATAGGCATCTACCATTGCGTGAATTTCTTTACCGATTACATGCCCGGCTACGCTGATAATACCATAGCCGCCCACCGCCATCATTGGCAATGTCAGAGAATCATCACCACTGTAAATGATAAAGTCATCATCTACCAACTGTTTAATCTGGCTTACTTGTTCAATGCTTCCGCCTGCTTCTTTCACTGCCACAATATTTGGCACTTTGGAAAGTCTTGCAATAAGTTCAGGACTCATATTAATACCGCAGCGGCCAGGAATATTGTACAATACTACCGGCAGGCTGGTAGCTTCTGCTACAGCCTTAAAATGCTGATATAAACCTTCCTGAGACGGTTTGTTGTAGTATGGTGCCACTACCAGCACACCATCAGCTCCGGCAGCTTCCATTTCTTTTGTCGCTTCGATAGTGGTCAATGTATTGTTGGTACCGGTACCTACCAGAATCGGTGCACGGTCGCCCACTGCTTCTTTTACAGCTTTCACAATGTTCAGTTTTTCGTCATGGGTCAAGGTTGGTGTTTCGGCTGTGGTGCCACATACCAGCAGAGAATCGTTCCCGTTGTCCAGTAAATGTACTGCCAAGCGTTTCAGTTCTGCATAATCCACCTCGCCGTTATCTGTAAATGGTGTGACCATAGCGGTCAATACTCTACCAAATTTCATATCAGGAACCCCCTTGTAAATTTCAAATATGATTTCTTCTAAAAATATCGGTAAACTTAAATTAAGCCGTCACGGATCAATACTTCTGCAATCTGTACAGCATTGGTAGCTGCACCTTTGCGAATCTGGTCGAATGCAATCCACATATTCAAAGCAGTATCACAGCCCAGATCACGACGGATACGGCCTACATATACTTCATCGGTATCAGATGTGAATAAAGGCATTGGATATACATTATTGTGCGGATCATCCTGAATAATGATGCCAGGCGCTGCAGCGAGGAGTTCTCTTGCTTCATCCGGTGTAATAGTTTCTTCGGTTTCTACATATACAGATTCGGAATGGCTGCGGTATACAGGTACGCGCACTGCGGTCGGTGTGATGGCAATGCTGTCGTCATTCAGAATTTTGTGGGTTTCATATACCAGTTTCATTTCTTCTTTGGTATAATCATCATCCATCCATACATCGATATGTGGAATCAGGTTGAATGCAATCTGATGCTGGAAGATTTCCGGTTTGATTTCTTCACCGTTCAGTGTCTGTTTTACCTGCAAGGTCAGTTCATCAATAGCTTCTTTCCCTGCACCGGATACTGCCTGGTAAGTAGAAACGATAACACGTTTTACTTTGCTTTTTTTGTACAGCGGATACAACGCACTTACCAACAGGATTGTGGAGCAGTTTGGATTGGCAATCAGACCTTTGTGGTCTTTCAATGCTTCCGGGTTAACTTCCGGTACTACCAGCGGTACATCCGGTTCCAGGCGGAAAGTACTGCTGTTATCGATTACCACACAGCCTTTGCTCTGTGCCAGTCGACCATATGCACGGCTTGCAGGGCCGCCTGCAAACAACGCCAGATCCACATCATCAAAGGAGTTTTCTGTGGTTTCCTGTACCACATAGGTTTTGCCCTGATATTCAATTTCAGTACCGGCACTTCTGGCACTAGCCAAAAGGCGCAGTTCTCTATAAGGGATTTTACGTTCTTCCATTACTTTTAAAATTTCCTGACCTACCGCACCGGTAGCACCTACTACTGCAATTGTTAATTCTTTTGTCATTGATATATCCTCCAGATTATTTGATATTATAGTTATATATTGCTATGGATTAGTCCATAATATTTTCTAAATCTTCTAACAAACCTTTCCAGCCCTGTACCTTTTTCGCTGCCAGCATAATACCCGGCATAAAAGATTCACGAGAAATAGAATCGTGACGAATGGTCAGTGTCTGCCCCAGACCGCCAAAGATAACCTCCTGGCTTGCTACAAAGCCCGGCAAACGCACACTGTGTACACGCATGCCTTCATATTCGCCGCCTCTTGCACCCGGAATTTTTTCATATTCTTCTTCCATGCCTTGACGCATTGGCGCACGGTTTTCAGCAATTTTGGCCAGCGTTGTTACAGCAGTACCGCTCGGCGCATCCAGTTTTTTATCATGATGCAGTTCGATAACCTCTGCATACGGCATATATTTTGCAGCCTCCGCCGCAAATTTCATCATCAGTACCGCACCAATGGCAAAATTCGCTGCATGGAACATACTGGTATTGTTTTCTTCTGCGATTTTACCCATTTCAGCCCGTTCCTCAGGACTCAAGCCTGTAGTGCCTGTTACCACCGCAATACCTTTTTTCAGTACTTTCGGCACATTCACACGCATGGCATCTGCCACAGTAAAATCAATCATAACATCTATTTCTACAGTATCCAGAAGCTTATCCAAATCGGTTTCCACCAGTACACCCTCTACCGGCATACCAATTAAAGCCCCAATTTCCATCCCCTGATAACTACGGTCAAATGCTGCCACCAGCTCTAAACCTTCCTCAGCTACAACACTGCGGCAGATTTCGCGCCCCATACGGCCACCAGCGCCCATTACACCTACACGAATCATAATTATTCCTCCTCTTTTAGAGATGATATAATTCATAAGCCAAAGCATTTTATTTACAAAAAAAGCCAAAGGAGAGAATACTCCTTTAGCCATAGCTTCAGAATCATCCCCATCTCCACACTTGATAGCTCAACAACAGTCGTTTGGGCTACGGCTGTTGACAGTCCTGCACCTGTTTGATGCAGCCCCAGCCTGAGTTTGCAGGACAAGCCCAGACTTCGGCGAAACTTCCTTTTGATACTGTATCGTCAACCTCCTGAATCTCCGCAGTTCTACTGATAAGCCTCGCGCCTCTACCCTATCTATAAAGACAAGGCACTTAAATATTTACTTCTAAACTTACATTAAATAATACCATCTGCATAGGAATGTGTCAACAGAGCAATGTTGCGAATATAGAAAAATACAGAAAAAATACAGTATCCATAATTATCATATGCATTTTTGTATCAAGATTCACAAAACAAAGGCGATTTCATAAAAGAAACCGCCTTTGTTTTTTCTATTCTGTTCAGTTCGTATTCACAAATTGTTTTTCAGTTTCAGTCTTTTTTTCTGTGTTTTCTGTCGTGCTTGTTGGATGCAGCGGACCTGAAACCGGAAGTTTGATTACTTTTCCTGTATTTTTCGTCATAAGTGAAACCTCCTATATTTTCTCATCAGCTAAAATCATATGCACTTGCAATTCATCGTCCGTATAACCTTTTACGTGTGTAATTGCTCGCAAAGATTGAAAAGTTTCATGCTCTGCATATTCACATCTGCCATTTAGAAGATAAATATTCCCGGCATTTTTTACGACAAAGGCAAGAGCACAATCCCTGTCAAATGTGCAATACCGTTTCGAAGCCAATATCGGATGCATAAATTCATCAACCAAAAGATGCTTTGTATTCCCCGTCCATTCATAATAATGACT
>JAGARS010000058.1 GCA_017622155.1 Peptococcaceae bacterium | reverse complement strand
CGTAACTTTTGAATATGCAGACTATACATACAATGGTCAGGCAGATTCTACAACAATGAACCAGATTGCAGCAGATTTGATTGCATCTGAAGTTGATATTATCGTTCCTGTTGCAACACCAACTGCTATGGTAATGCAGAATGCAACAGCAGAAAATCCAAAAGAAGATGGCAGCCTGATTCCGGTTGTTTTCTCAGCAGTAACGGATCCGGTAGGTGCCGGTCTTGCAGAGAGTATGGAAGCACCGGGCTCCAACATAACAGGTACTTCTGATGCATTGAATACAGAAGCAGTTTTTGATATGATGTTTGCAGCAAACCCTGATATCACAAAAGTAGGTCTGCTTTATGACAAGAGCCAGGATTCTTCTACGGCAGCGATTGAAGCAGCCAAAGCATACTGCGAAGCAAAGGGTGTAGAAGTAGTTGAAAAAACTGGTACAACAAATGACGAACTTTCTCTGGCAACAGATGCTTTATTGGCAACAGGCGTAGAAGCAGTTTTCACACCAACCGACAACACCGTTATGACAGCAGAACTTGCTATCTATGAAAAATTCATTGATGCAGGTGTTCCACATTACTGTGGTGCAGATTCCTTTGCTTTAAATGGTGCATTTTTAGGATATGGTGTGAATTACGAAGATTTAGGAACAGCAACAGCAGACTTAGTAGTAGAAATTCTGGTAAATGGTGCTGATCCGGCAAGCACAGCGGTTGTTACAATGGATAACGGTATTGCAACGGTAAATACAGAAACAGCTGAAGCAATTGGTATGGATTACAGTATGTTTGCTGATATGTGCACAAGCCTGGTAGAAATTCAAACAGCAAAAGAGTTCGAGTAGAGCAAAAAGTATAGAGATATAAGAGAGGGATTACATGGAGTCCATATTTACATTATCAATTTTACAAAGTGCATTAGAACTGGGATGTATTTATTCTTTAGTAGCACTGGCTTTGTTCATTTCTTTTAGTATTCTGAACATTGCGGATTTATCTACGGACGGCTGTTTCACACTTGGTTGTGCAGTCGGTGCGATGGTAACGATATCCGGTCATCCGCTTTTAGCACTTTTTGCTGCTATGGGCGCCGGTATTGCCTCCGGCTTTATTACCGCATTTTTACAAACAAGAATGGGAGTACCTTCCATTCTTGCAGGTATTATTGTAAACACCGGATTATATACGGTAAATATCGCAGTGATGGGATTCTCATCCAACGTAAACCTGTTCGGATGCGATACCATTTTCAGTCTGGCAAAAGATAAGATTCAGGCATCCTGGTACAATGACTGGTATAAGTTTTTAATCGTATTTCTGATTGTTATTGTGATTGGTATTATACTGGCATGGTTTTTGAATACCAGACTTGGTCTTTCTATTCGTGCCACAGGTGATAATGAGCATATGGTAAGAGCCTCTAGCATCAACCCTCTTTTTACCATTACCGTAGGACTTTGCATTGCAAACTCCTTAACAGCACTTTCCGGTGCGATTTTGGGACAGTATCAGAAATCCTGTGATATCAATCTGGGAACCGGTATGGTAACGATTGCATTAGCAAGCTTGATTATCGGAGAAACATTGATTGGAAAAGGAAGTGTAATCCGTAAAGTAATCGGCGTTATTCTGGGTAGCTGCCTGTATCGCTTCATTGTAGCGGTAGCGCTTCGTATGAATGTACCGGCAGAGGCATTAAAATTAGTATCAGCGATTATCGTAGCGATTGCCATTTCTTTCCCGTATCTGAAAGAAAAAGCAGCATTCCAGAAACAGAGAACTGTTGCAATGCGTATGAATAAGAAAGGTGGTGGAAGTGCATGTTAAAAATACAGAATATTTCCAAAACCTTTAATCCGGGTACGGTCAATGAGAAAAAAGCGTTGAATCAGGTCAGCCTGGAACTGGCAGCAGGGGATTTCGCAACTATCGTAGGAAGTAATGGAGCAGGAAAATCTACTTTATTCAATGCGATTACCGGTGCGTTCTTTGTAGATGAAGGACAGATTCTGCTGGATGGTGAAGATATTACTTTCCGTAAAGAGCATATTCGTAGTAAAGTGATAGGACATCTGTTCCAAGACCCATTAAAAGGAACTGCTCCGCATATGACAATTGAGGAAAATATGGCACTTGCTTATTTACGAGCATCTACCGCTTCCCATGCTTTCTTTAGCCGCATCAATGCCAAAGAAAAGCAGAAGTTTCGTGAGCAGCTTTCCCTATTAAATATGGGATTGGAAGATAGAATGAAACAGCCGGTAGGCTTGCTTTCCGGCGGACAAAGACAGGCGCTGACATTGCTTATGGCAACAATGGTAACACCAAAGATTCTGTTATTGGATGAGCATACCGCAGCACTTGACCCGGCAACCGCTGAAAAAGTGCTTGAACTTACCAAGAGCATTATTGCGGAACGCCAGATAACCTGTTTGATGGTAACACACAATATGCATCAGGCACTTGAGCTTGGTAATCGTACCCTGATGATGGATGCCGGAAGTATTGTATTTGATGTACAGGGCGAGGAACGTAGCAAACTTACCATTGACGACTTGCTGCAGCAGTTCCAGATTTGTGCAGGAAAACGCCTGGATAATGATAGAATCTTATTATCTAAGTAAGAATGAATAAGTTAGTTTTGTGTGAAGGATATAGATAAATAAAAGTGGAAAAGAGAATGCCTCGTGCTTGTGCACGGGGCGTTTTGCGTATGATAACGATTTCACTTCAGTCGATTTATTATGTAGTGGGTAT
>JAGARS010000057.1 GCA_017622155.1 Peptococcaceae bacterium | reverse complement strand
GTCCGTTGGTGAAAGCGTGGCAGAAGCAGGGCTGCAGCGATGAGGAAATTCAGCGCATGTGCGACCATGCTATGTGCGGAGACCGCGGCATTGCGGAAAGTTTCGGCTGCAAGCTGGAACTGCCGAAAACCATTGCCAAAGGCGACGGTGTATGTGAAATCCGCTTTGTCAGAAAATAAATAAAAATATGAAATTTGCAAGTTACAATAAAAAGACAGGGTGCACAATATGTGCATCCTGTTTTTTGCGTAAAATAAGGGACGCTGTCTCCAGCGCCCCGCAAGTTGCTATTGTATTTGATTAACGAGGTGTTACCACGTTTTCAATTTCATCGGATTTCAGGAAGCGCAGGAATTCTTCGCTGGCCTGTGTTTTGAATTTTTTCTTATGGTAGATAATCTGGAAGGTACGATTGAAATCGATTTCTTTCAGATTGATGCTGTGCAGCATACCGGAAGCTACTTTGTCCTGTACTGCCCATTTAGACAGAATGGAAATGCCCAGATTGCTTTCTACGGCAGCTTTGATAGCAGAAGAACTGCCCAGCTCCATAATGATATTCAGATTGTTGGCGGAGAAGCCTGCTTTTTTCAGATGCTGCTCCATTTCTACACGGGTACCGGAACCTTTTTCACGAGAAATGAACGGATATTTGTCCAGTTCAAATACAGAAATGGTGTCCACATTAGCCCATGGGTGATTGGTGCTGGTTACCAGCTGCAGATGGTCGGTGAGGAATGGAATGCTTTCCAAATCCTTGCCTACCATTGGCCCTTCAATCAGACCGATATCCAGAGTGGTGTCGTGGATAGCCGCCTCAATATCTTCCGAGTTGGCTACTTCCAGGCTCAGCTCTACATCCGGATACATATTTTTGAAAGAACCTAAGATATATGGTGCGATATATTCACCGATGGTGGTGCTGGCACCAATTCTCAGTTTCCCTTTGATACTGCTTGTCATATCCTGCATTTCCCGTTCCAGCTCAGCCTGCAGGCGGTTCATTTCGTTGGCATATTTCAGCAGCAGATGGCCTGCTTCTGTCAGAATGATATTGCGGCTTACGCGGTCAAACAGACGAGTGCCGTAGTATTCTTCCAGCATCTGAATCTGGAAGCTGACAGCCGGCTGTGTTAAAAACAATGCTTTTGCTGCTTTGGAAAAACTTTTTTTCTCTACAACAGTTAAAAATACACGAATACTGTCATTTAACATTTCTTTCAGCTCCTATTCCAAAAGTTTGCGTATATTGCGCAATTATTTTGCGGTTAAAATCTGATTTACATTTTCCTTGTCCAAAAATGCCAGGAATTTGCCTGTAGCTTCGGAGTGGAATTTGTCGTTGTTCAGAATAATATTGAAGGTGCGTTTCAAAGTAAGCCCCTCAATGGAGAGCGCTGCTACCTTGCCGGTTTTCACCAGGTCCTGAATCGCCCATTTGGAAATGGTGGAGATCCCTAAGCCGCCCATAATCGCGGATTTGATAGAAGTGGTGCTGCCCAGTTCCATTACCATGTTTAAATCTTCAATATCAAAATCTGCATCAATCAGCGCCTGTTCAAAAATCAAACGGCTGCCGGACCCCGGCTCACGGGTGATATATGGCAGAGTTTTTAATTCTTCCAGCGTGATAGAGCCTTTTTCGGCAAATGGATGGTCGGCAGGAATGGCCAGTACCAGCTCGTCCTCCAGAAATGCGATAGATTCCATGTTTTCAGGAAGCTCTACCGGCCCTTCGATAATACCCAGATCGAAAGATTTATTGTCTACATTTTCTGCAATATCTTTGGTATTCATAATCTGAATTGTGGCATTTACATCCGGATAATTCTGTTTGAATGCACCCACTACATACGGCAGAATATATTCCCCGATAGTGGTACTTGCGCCTACTAACAATTCCCCTTTTACATGCCCTGTCAATTGCTGCATATTGCGTTCCAGCTCAGCCTGCAGGTTGTTCATATGCACTGCATAATCCAAGAGCAGTTCGCCGGCAGCTGTCAATTTAACATGACGGTTTACACGGTCAAACAGCATTGTCTGATAGTACTGCTCTAAAGTCTGAATCTGAAAACTGACAGCCGGCTGGGTCAGAGAAAGGGCCTTTGCCGCTTTGGAAAAGTTTTTCTTGTCAGCCACTGTAATAAAAACGCGCATGCTGTCACTTAACATAATATCCCTCCTAAAAATGCAAATGTCACTTTTTTATTTATAAATTACTCTATAAATATGGCATTTGTGCTATGTAGTATTTTACATAGTGAAAAAATTTTTTATCCACCATATAAATATATCAAAAATACATTTGTTTGTAAATGGAAATACAAAAATTTCTGGGATATATATTTTCTATGGATAAAGCTCGATATATTTATATTTTTTATGGCAAAGAAGCGGTGCGGACAGCCTTCTTATAAGAACGATAATAGCATTATCGACAGCTGCTGCAAAAATATAAAAAATTTTATGCATCCGGATATATTTTTGTAAAGTGTGCTTGACATTTTGCGTGTAATCGCGTATAGTATAAATGTAAAGTGCACTTTACAATATAAGAAGGTGATGATTTGGACAATAAAATCAAAGAGCTGCGCAAAGAGCGAAAAATTACCCAGGATGAATTGGCCGGCGCACTGGGTGTAACACGGCAGACCATTATATCGCTGGAAAACGGCCGCTACAATGCATCACTGCAGCTGGCGTATAAAATTGCAAAATATTTTGAACTGCATATTGAAGATGTGTTTTTGTTTGAGGAGGAGTAAGATATGGATTTTGAGAAAAAACTAAAACAGCGGCTCCTTACCGCCCGTATATTTCTGGTGGCAGGCCCTATACTGATGGCTGTTTCTGTTTGGAAAGGGCTGGACAATGAATTTTTCTTTGCATGGGGTACAGCGCTTCTGGTAAACGGCATCGTTCGCCTGCGCCAGTATCGCAAGGTGATGGCCTCGCCTGAAGCCATGCGGGCTCAGGAAATCGCCGAAACCGATGAACGGAATATTATGCTGGCCAACAAAGCCAAAAGCTGGGCATTTTTCTGGTATGTACTGATTTGCGGCACCGCAGTGATTGTGCTGGAGTTTATGGGTAAAACAGAGCTGGCTACACTGCTGGCATTTTCGGTATGTGCTTTGATAGTACTATACTGGGTTGGCTATCATGTGCTGAAACGCAAATATTAAACAATCGAGCAAAAAACGAAAAGGAGCCGTGATGAGGGCTCCTTTTTTGTGTTAATCTTCAATTACAATGCAATTAACTTTTTGGGAAACAGGAGTACATGCGTCAAGTGCTATGAT
>JAGARS010000056.1 GCA_017622155.1 Peptococcaceae bacterium | reverse complement strand
TCAATGGGTCTTGTGCCGATGGCACATCCGCCCGGCATGGAGATTTTTGCTTTTCCGAATCGAGCCAAAAGCGGCCCCATAATTTGCACACTGGCACGCATTTTCTGGATATAATGATACGGTGCAGGTACACTGCTGACATTGCAGCAATCAATGGTCATCGTATGATTTTCAAACTGAACAGATGCACCAAGCACTTCCAGAATTTCTTTCATAATTCTTACATCAGATAAATTTGGCACATCATGCAGGATGGTGATATCTTTGGAGAGCAATGCCCCTGCGATAATCGGCAGCACAGCATTTTTTGCTCCGCTAATGGTTACTTCACCGCGAATGGTATTTCCGCCGGTTACAATAATTTTATCCAAAAGTTCGCCCCCTTTTACCGGAGTGATAATATTTATGAGCAACAGTCCTGTTGCAGTAATATATGCGTATACATTGTCCATATTTCACTAGACTTTTATAGGAATGTATCATAACTACATACAGAATATATGATACATTATTTTGGCGAACAGGTCAAATAAAAAATCACTCAATTGAGGATTCATTTTGCACAGTTGGAGCATTTGTACGAATATTTATTTTAAATTTGCTGATACAGCATCGGAGATGCAATATATAAGCAGGTGCGCTGTGCTTCAGGTACAACCGTAATACATCCGTTAATTGCGGTTCCATTTGCGTAAATTTTGTGCTGCAGCTGCTCTGTAAAACCGGAAAGCTGCAAATACCGATCTTCCGTTATTACAGAGCAAGGTTCTAACGCAAGACCATCTGCAAGTTCTTGTATAATCATTTCGGATACATCGATGTCTAACGGTTCTGGCAGCTCAGCAACAACTGTCACGCCAATAGGATGATTGGGGCAATACAGGTTAGAAAAATGCTGCCACCGATTGTAATATTGTGCTGCCTGCCTAATGTTTTTGGCAATGAGCTGCAGTTCAATATGCCATTCTTTGTCACGGCGCTGCATAATTGTTGTTAAAATACTGCCATCATTCAGTTCTACACAATGTGCCCCGGGAGAAAGCGCCAATTGCTCTCCAAGAAATCGTTCCATTCCCGGTACATGTGCCACTTGAAACCAGCCTTCTACCACATAGCCTTGTACAGGCAGCTGATAATCACTGCACAGCCAATGCAAACGTTCTAAGTCAGCCATTGCAGATTTTGTCGAAACGCTTCCCAGCCATGTAACAGGAAGCAAAAGGCCTAATGCTGCAATCCATTTAACTTTGTTTCTCATAACAAGTCCTCCATACAGTTGTATTTTCATAATTACAGCTTTAGTATGGTCAGAAGATTTGCATATTAGACACAGATTCATTTCTAACTGCATATGTATAAAAAAAGAGCTGCTTCCAAAGAAACAGCTCTTTTATATCTTTTGGTTTAGCGTACGCTCAAACGAGCATTTGCTCTTGCCAAAGCAGCCTGTGCTCTAGCCATATCGATATTTTCTTTTTGTGCTAAACGTTCTAAAGCACGTTTTTTCGCAGCTTCAGCGCGTGCAAAGTCAATATCGGTACTTTTTTCAGCAGCTGGCGCGATAATACTGATTACATTGTTGGAAACTTCAATGAAGCCGCCGGATACAACCAGTTTTTCTGTGCCAGAAGCTGTTTTATAAGAAATTACACCCGGTTTTAAACCAGCCAGTAATGGAGCGTGATTTGGCCAGATACCAAGTTCACCATCCACGCCCGGAACAACTACAGAGGTGCTTTCCGCACGCAGTGTAACATCTTCTGGTGTAATAACCTCCAGTTTCAGGGTTTTATCAGCCATTTGCCAATCCCCCTTACGCCATCATAGTTTTAGCTTTTTCTACAGCATCTTCAATGGTACCTACCATCAGGAAAGCACCTTCTGGCAGATCATCATGTTTGCCATCCAGAATTTCTTTAAAGCCACGGATGGTTTCTTTCAGAGGAATATACTGACCTGGGTTGCCAGTGAACTGTTCAGCAACGAAGAAGGACTGAGACAGGAAACGTTCGATTTTACGAGCACGTGCTACTGTCAGTTTCTGTTCGTCTGTTAATTCATCCATACCTAAGATGGAAATGATATCCTGCAGTTCTTTGTATTCCTGCAGAACCTGCTGAACGCCACGAGCTACTTCATAGTGTTCTTCGCCTACTACCAGTGGGTCCAGAATACGAGAAGTGGAATCCAGTGGGTCTACCGCTGGGTAAATACCTTTTGCGGAGATGTCACGGTTTAATACAGTTTTCGCATCTAAGTGTGCGAATGTTGTTGCAGGAGCAGGGTCAGTTAAGTCATCGGCAGGCACGTATACAGCCTGTACGGATGTGATGGACCCTTTATTTGTAGAAGTAATACGTTCCTGCATCTGGCCCATTTCTGTAGCCAGTGTTGGCTGGTAACCTACTGCGGAAGGCATACGGCCTAACAGAGCGGATACTTCAGAACCAGCCTGTGTGAAACGGAAGATGTTATCGATGAACAGCAGTACGTCCTGACCCTGAACATCACGGAAATATTCAGCGATGGTCAGACCTGTCAGAGCAATACGCATACGTGCTCCAGGCGGTTCGTTCATCTGACCGAATACCATGGCAGTTTTGTTGATAACGCCGGATTCTGTCATTTCAACCAGTAAGTCTTTACCTTCACGAGTACGTTCACCTACACCTGCGAATACGGAGTAACCACCGTGTTCGTAAGCAATGTTACGGATTAATTCCTGGATTAATACGGTTTTACCTACACCAGCACCACCGAACAGACCGATTTTACCACCTTTTACGTATGGGCAAATCAGGTCGATAACTTTAATACCGGT
>JAGARS010000055.1 GCA_017622155.1 Peptococcaceae bacterium | reverse complement strand
GAACCAGAAGATAGCCATAATAGCTAAGCCGATAGCACTATGCACATAGTACAAATCTTTTTTCTGTTTCTGATTAGACATAAAAAACACTCCTTTTGAATAATATTTTCCGAAAAGTTCAGCGTTTATATCATGTAAAGGAAAAATAATACCGAATTCTTACTAACATGATGGCTGTCGCATAAACTTTCTCTATCTGATGTATATCATACAGGATAATTTTTCGTTTGGGAATTATAAGCTGTCTATAGGGGGGTATTTAATCTGCCTATAACCTAAAAAAACAGCATGCAAAAATAACTTTGCATGCTGTAAAAATAAGCGATATTATTTTGTGATTACTTCTACGCCACCCATATATGGACGCAGAGCTTCCGGAATAACCACGCTGCCGTCCGGCTGCTGATAGTTTTCCAGAATTGCGGCTACAGTACGGCCTACTGCTAAACCGGAGCCGTTTAAGGTGTGTACGAAACGCACTTTGCCTTCTTCGTCGCGGAAACGAATGTTGGCACGTCTTGCCTGGAAATCACCGAAGTTGCTGCAGGAAGAAATTTCTTTGTAAGCATTGTAGCTTGGCAGCCATACTTCTACATCGTATGTTTTGCAGGAAGAGAAGCCGATATCACCGGTTGGCAGTGTGATAACACGATATGGCAGGTTCAGTGCCTGCAGTACATCTTCTGCATCCTGTGTCAGGCTTTCTAATTCTTCAAAAGAATGATCCGGATGTGCGAATTTTACCATTTCAACTTTGTGGAACTGGTGCTGACGAATGATACCGCGGGTATCACGGCCTGCAGACCCTGCTTCTGCACGGAAACATGGACTGAATGCACAATGTTTAATTGGCAGATCTTTTACATTCAGAATTTCTTCACGATAGTAATTGGTTACCGGTACTTCTGCAGTTGGAATCAGATAGTAGTCGGTGCCTTCCAGTTTGAACATATCTTCTGCGAATTTCGGCAGCTGGCCTGTACCGGTCATACTTGCGCTGTTTGCCATGTATGGAGGAATCAATTCCACATAGCCGTGTTTTTCGGTGTGAATGTCTAAAAACAGGCTGATAACTGCGCGTTCTAAACGAGCACCTAAACCTTTATAGAAGGTAAAGCGTGCGCCGGTTACTTTCCCTGCGCGTTCAAAATCCAGAATCCCTAAGCCGGTACCGATATCCCAGTGAGCCAAAGGTTCCCCTTCAAATTTGCGCGGTTCGCCCCATGTGCGTTCTACGCGATAGTTTTCTTCGCCGCCTTCCGGCAGAGATTCGTGCGGGATATTTGGAATGCTCAGGATAATATCGTTCATCTGTGCATCGATTTCACTTACCTGCTGGTCCAGTGCTTTGATATCTTCGCCTACTTTACTCATTTCAGCTACCAGTGCATCAGCATTTTCGCCTGCTTTTTTCATTTTGCCGATTTCTTTGGAAACGGTGTTTCTTGTATTTTTCAGCTGCTCAACTTCAGTCAGCAGTGCTCTTCTTTTTTCATCTAATGCCAGGAATGGAGCTAAATCTAAATCCATACCTCTTTTTTTCATGCCAGCTACCACATCTTCCGGGTTAGAGCGGACAAATTTAATATCTAACATACGTGCGCCTCTCCTTTAAAAATAATATAAACATAATTACTTATAATTTAACGGCAAAAACACACCAATGTCAAGGGTTCCGCGCCATTTTTGTTGAATTTTCTGCTGTTTTCTTTTTATATTAGCCATTCTTTTAATGCAGCCACCATTTCCAGCCAGTAGGAATACAGATAACAATCCGGTGTAAGCTCAGCAGCGAAGCTTGAAGCAAGATGATTGCCCTGCCGTATGGCAATCGCGCCCCGCGACTGATTCTGGCATAATATGCCCAGATTGGGCGCCGGTGAAGAGAACACCACATCGGGAATAAAATATCCGATGAAACGTTTTTCACTGCAGCCGGGCAGCTCCAGAATAGAAGTGCTGATTCGTTCTTTCGGTTGGCTGACAATGGTACAATCCAGTACGGGCAACAAACCGTTTTGGCCCATAAGCGCTGCACCGGATGCAATACCCCATAAAGAAAGCTGTTCCAGATGGCGCAAAATACTGTCCTGCAGCGGATATAGATTGCGATACAGAGAAGGATAGTGCCAGCCGGTAATTAAAAGTCCGTCTACTTGTGCAATTTGCATCGGATGGTATACAGGAAGAATCGAAACAGGGAATTTCCGCAGCTGCAGTATATTGCATCGCAGTAAAGCGGGATGCCCGATAATACCGATTCGTAATGGCTCAATCGTTTCCGGCGGCATAGCAATCTCTCCTTTCCAAATGATACTATGGATATCAATAGTGTATGCCAATGGGAAAAAGATAGTGCTTGCACTGCATTTGCTCCGATGTTATAGTAATGGCTAGGGGGTGGCATAATGTATTTTCCTGAAACCTTAGAAGAATTGGAACATATTAAGCAGGAGTGCAAAGCGCTGGTAAACAAACGAGCGCTGTTAAGTGGTGCCGCCGCTGTGATTCCTCTGCCGGGGGTGGACATTTCCGCAGATATTACCATTATGATGGAATTACTGCTGGAGATTAATAAGCGTTTCGGCTTATCGGAAGAGCAGCTGAATCAGATGGACTTTGAGCGCAAGAAAGTGCTGCTGGTGATTATTTCATCGGTGGGTAATGAGCTGGTAGGAAAAAATATTACAGCATCTTTGGTGCGCAGTGTACTGCGCAAAGCCAGCAATAAAATTGCGGCCAAACAGGCAAGCAAATTCATTCCGTTAGCCGGACAAGCTGTATCAGCCGGTATTAGCTTCGCTGCCATGCGTTATCTGGGGAATAATCATATTGAGCAGTGCTATCAGATCGCGCTGCAGTATATGAGCAG
>JAGARS010000054.1 GCA_017622155.1 Peptococcaceae bacterium | reverse complement strand
TAAGCGTCAAACAGCTGCTCCCGTGTTAAGCCGTACTTGGCTTCCTCCGGCTTGCCAATGATGTCGTTGCCTTCCCGCAGCGGTCCCGGATTGTAGCGGAAACTGATGGTATCCGGCAGCCCAATGTACTTATCGATATATGCAATATGGGTAATATCGTCCAGATTAAATACTGCCCCTAGCTCTTTGGCTTTGATATATTCCTCAATTGGTGTTTCGTTGGATGTGAACATAATTTTATCGCCCAGCACCCCTGCCTTTTCGCATAGAATCAGCTCAGCCATAGAGCTGCAGTCACCGCCAAAGCCTTCTTCCTTTAATACTTTCAGCAAATACGGATTTGGTGCAGCCTTTACTGCAAAATATTCCTGAAATTCCGGCGCCCAGCTGAACGCTTTGTTTAGTCGGCGCGCGTTGTCGCGGATCGCCTGTTCGTCATAAATATGAAATGGAGTCGGATAGGTTTGTACAATTTCCTGCACCTGCTCCAGAGAAAACGGAACGGTCTTTTTCATATTAAAAGATACCCCCTGTATAAATTCGCATATTTTTTTGATATCATAGCGTATCCATTATATATTAGCTTATTCGATGCATTGAAATCAACCGCATTTGCCGATAATACAAAATACAACGGGAATACAAGAATTTTTCTTGCAAAATGCCTGTTAAATCGATATAATACATGACGTAATATGTTTCAAAATTCGTGAGGGAGCGGTGATGGTATCCGCGTACGAACGAATTTGAAAGCATATTACGTCAAGAACGCTATTATAGTATCCGATGTCGCCGGATCATTTCATGATTCTTGGCTCGCATACCATCAGCTTCGCCGTGCGAATCATGAAATATCACGTCGCCACCTCGAAACAATTGAATAGCAAGGCAGTTCATTTAGACCATCCTGCCATAATCTCTCTTGGATTAAAAACAAAACTAGGCTAACAATTCACAAATTTGTTGCGCCTATATGGCGCATTTTTTATTATGGAGGCTCTCACCATGTTTATATTAAAAAATGAAATACAGTTTGATACAGCCCATTATTTAAGCGGCTATGAAGGCAAATGCAGCAATATTCACGGGCATCGGTATCGCCTGGTGGTAGAGCTTTCCAGCGACACCTTGCAGGCAAGCGGGCAATGTCGTGGTATGGTGGCCGATTTTTCCGATGTGAAAAAAGCAATGCGCGCCATTGCCGAGCAATACGACCACAAGCTTCTCATTGAAGACAATGAAGACGGCCGTGCCGTAGCTGAAGCGCTGTCCAATGTGCCGAACCAGTTTGCCATTGTAATGGTGCCTTATCGCCCTACCGCAGAGGAAATGAGCCGCGATATTTATTATCAGATGAAAAATGCCGGATATCCGGTATATTCCGTAGAACTGTACGAAACCCCAACCAATTCGTGTAAATATTTTGAATAATGGTGAAACATATGAATACCCTACCTGTAATTGAACAATTTATATCCTTAGATGGTGAAGGCCCTACAGCCGGTGAACTGGCATATTTCGTGCGTTTCAACGACTGCAATCTGCGCTGTGCCTGGTGTGATACCGTATATTCCTGGGATGGCTCGTCCCCGGTTACACACAAAACACCGCAGGAGCTTTATAACGAAATCAAAATAAGCGGTGTAAAAAATGTTACCCTCACCGGAGGAGAACCGCTGATTCAGCATAATATCCTGCCTTTGCTGCAGCTGCTGGCAGAGGATGATACGCTGTGCGTTCACATTGAAACCAATGGTGCAGTGGATATCGCACCGTTTCGTACGGCATGCCCTGCCGAAAATATTCATTATATACTGGATTACAAATTGCCAGCCAGCGGTATGGGACAGCATATGTGCATGAACAACCCGAAAGTGGTAACCGGCACAGATGTATACAAATTTGTAATCGCAAGTGAGGAAGATTTGCAGCGTGCTCTGGACGTAATCGCACAATATGCATTAGATACGCGCTGTCAGGTGTTTTTAAGCCCTGTGCGTGAACTGATTGACCCGCTGGTAATTGTGGATGCTATGAAAGAGCGCTGCATGAACAATGTGCGTTTACAGCTGCAGCTGCACAAAATCCTGTGGCCGAAAGAAATGAGAGGTGTATAAGACATGAGCAATCATCAAAAAATCGATACAGAAAAAATCGCATATCATATCCGCGAAATTCTGCTGGCATTGGGGGATGACCCGGAGCGCGAAGGCCTGAAAGAAACACCGCAGCGTGTGGCAAAAATGTACGCCGAAGTGTTTGAAGGCATGAACTACACCAATGAAGAAATCGCCCGCATGTTTGATACCACCTTTGAAGATGAAGACTATCTGGGTGAACAGCAAAGCGGCAAACCCAACAACATGGTGGCAGTAACCGAAATACCAATCTTCAGCTACTGTGAACATCATATGGCCTTGATGTACAATATGACCGTGTCTGTGGCATATCTGCCAAAAGACAAAATCATTGGCTTAAGCAAAATTGCCCGTATTGCCGACATGGTGGGCCGCAGATTACAATTGCAGGACCGCATTGGCACTGACATTGCAGAAATTGTAGCCATGATTACCGAAAGCGACGATGTAGCAGTGCTTAT
>JAGARS010000008.1 GCA_017622155.1 Peptococcaceae bacterium | reverse complement strand
GGCTTGCCGCTTCAATCCCGTATGCCCCGCCGTTAAAATATGCACGGTTTAGATAATGGGTGATAATTTCATCTTTGCTCAGCTCTTTTTCAATCTGCAATGCAAGTACCGCTTCTTTGATTTTACGAGTCAAAGATTTTTCGTTACGGTCCAGATATACAAGCCCCGTGAGCTGCTGGGTGATGGTGCTGCCGCCTTGTACCACTTTACCGGCTTTGATATTGGCTACCATAGCACCGCCGATACGAATCGGGTCAATACCGCTGTGTTCGCGGAACCGCTGGTCTTCGATGGCAATCAGTGCATTGATTGCATTTGGTGAAATCTCATGATACTCTACCGGCACACGATTTTCACCGGCGTGAAGATTGCCCACCTGTACGCCGTCTTTGTCCAGTACAGCTGTGGTTACAGCATAACTGTCCAAATCAATACTGTCCAGATCCGGAGTATCTTTGGCGATGCTGAATACGGCACCTGCCACGACACCGCAGCCGATGATACCGCCTACAATGATGACGGCCAAAAGGATGCGCAGCCAGTGAATTTTATATTTTACTTTTTTCTTTTTTGGTTTTTGTGAAGCATTGCCGCTGTCATTGCGGTTTCTTCTTGTTTCAGCCATAAAACGACCTCCTTTAATCAAATCATTATATCATATAAGTACACAATAAGCAAAAGTTTTCACACATTTCCTTCTGTATTGTGACGTATAACCCCATATAATCCGGAAATACTAAACCAAAAATCCTGCAGAGGCTGCAGCACCGGAGGTGGAAGCATGAAAAAAATCCAGCTGGAAAAAGCAAAACCAATCACGGAAGCCATAGTGCCCGCAGAAATTTCTGCATCGCAGTGTGCGTCTCAAACACCGATTACCACTTGCCTGGAAGAAAATATTACATGGGTTGAACAGTATTTTGTACGATGCAGCGATTTGATTGTACGACGATTCTGCATTGGAGAAGCGTATCCCTGCGCTGCTGTGTTATTGTATCTGGACGGTATGACAGACAGCGCAGTGGTGCATGATAATATTTTATCTCCGCTGATGTGTCCTGTATGTATAGATGCGGCAATGGGTCAAAAAGTTTCACAGGATTATTTTTCCTTTATGAAAACACAATTGCTGCCTGCCGGTGAAATCACATCTGTCAATGTTATGGAAGATGGTGTACAGGCCATGATGAATGGCGATGTGTTCCTGCTGTTAGATGGAAGCGCCACAGGCCTTACCATTGATGCCAAAGGCTTTCCGCATCGGGATATGGGGGAGCCGCGCAATGAAAAAACACTGCGCGGGCCTCAGGAAGCATTTGTCGAAGCTATGCGGGTAAACACGGCCATGCTTCGCCGCAGGCTGCACACCAGCCAGCTGAAATTAGAACAGCTGACACTGGGGACCTATACACAGACCCAGGTATCCATCGTATATCTGGAGCATCTTGCCAATGATAATATCATTGCCGAATTGCGCAGGCGTTTAAACAATATAAAACAGGTAGACAGCATATTAAATGCAAGCTGCATTGAGCAGTATATTGAGGACAGGCCGTTTTCGATTTTTCCACAGGTGCAGTACACGGAGCGGCCGGATAAAACTGCGGCTGCTTTGCTGGAAGGCAGAGTGGCGCTTATTGTAGATGGCTCACCGGATGTCATGCTTTTACCGGTACTGTTTACACAGCTCTTGCAGTCACCGGAAGATTATTACAATCGGATAATCCCGGGGACATTTATTCGCTGGATTCGCTATATCGGTCTCTTTATTGCCACGACCTTGCCGTCCTTATATGTGGCAGTCACTTCGTTTCATCCGGAGCTAATTCCCTTAAATCTATTACTAAGCATTGCTGCTGCACGAGAAGGTGTACCGTTTCCTGCCGTTGCAGAAGCGCTGATTATGGAGCTGGCGTTTGAGCTTTTACGCGAGGCAAGTATCCGAATGCCGGGTGCAATTGGCAATACCATCGGCATTGTAGGGGCGCTGGTGATTGGGGATGCGGCAGTCAGTGCCCGCCTTGTAGCGCCTCAAATGGTAATTGTTGTGGCGATTACAGCCATCGGGTCTTTTGCCATTCCTTCTGTGGAAGCTTCGTATCCAATTCGCCTGATACGGTTTCCCCTTATGATATTGGCAGCTACGCTTGGCTTATATGGTGTCATGCTGGGCTGGCTGGTAATCCTTATGTATCTGGTGCAGCTGCGTACGTTTGGCTTTCCCTATCTGGCCCCTTTGGCTCCGCTTAAAAATCATGAACTGATGGCTTTAGCTGTGCGTATGCCGCGCTGGTGCATGATGGTTGAGCCTTTGTTTCATAAGCGGGGCGGGAATGTTCCATCAGGGTGTTCGTTTTTTCATCGCGCCATACAGCCGCTAAAACAGAAAGGAGATGAGAGCCGTGGGCAGCAGCAAAATAATTTCAAATCGTGAAATTTTTTTTCTGGTGCTGATGATTCAGCAAAGCGGTCTGTTCTGGCTCTTGCCTTATTTTCTGGTGCGGGGAAACGGAACGGCCGGTTTAGGCGCTGTTTTAGCCGGCATCCTTGCAGCAATCTGTATAATTTTAATCGGACGTTATTGGGGACGGCATATGCCGAATATGGGTTTTGTTACAGCTTTGCGTCAGCGGCATGCTGCCATTGGAACAATTACCGGACTGTTGTTTTGTTTATGGTATCTGCTCTTTGCGGTGCTGATTTTATATAGTTTTGTCGATGCGGCACAGAAACAATTGCTGCCGGACACGCCGCGCATTGTGCTGTGTGCTGTAATAGCGCTGCTGACAGGATGGATGAGCAAAGGCGGTCTGGAAGCACTTGCACGGCTGAATATGCTGTGTATTGGCTCCATTGTGCTTATGATGACCGTCTCCATAGCCGGTACAGCTGATTTATTTCATCCGGAATATGCGCTGCCAATCCAAATACAAAATACAGCGCAAATGCAGGAAGCGGCTGTGCACAGTGTATTTTGCTACAGCAGCCTGCTGAGTGTGTTTATGCTGTATCCGGCAAGCGCAGATAAGCAAACCATGCATAAATGGGTATTGGCTGCTGTAGGGATCGGTGCTCTGTCACTGATAGTATGGACTGCATATGCACTGAGTGTTTTGGGGCAGTACAGCTTACAGGCAGTGCTTTGGATTCCGATACATCTGGTGCGCATGGTAGAAATCGGTGCGCTGATAGATCAAACAGAATCGTTGTTTATGGTATTGTGGATGGCAATTGTAATGACAATCGGGAGTATGTTTTTGTGGTGCGCATCGGAAGGTGTGCATCAGCTTGTAAAAAAACAGGCGAATCCTTATTTGCACTGGGGGATAGCACTGCTTGTGTTTTTAGGCATGACAGCGATAGAAAATACGATGATATTTTTACGCGTGGAGGCGATACTGGCAAAGGTGATGCTGTTTTTCTTGCCGGTGATGCTTGGCTTGATAGCAGTTTTGGCAATGAAACGGAGGGAACGGGAATGAAGTTCTGGCTGGAATACGGTACATGGATTCGTGTGGTGCCATTGCTTGTAATGACGCTTTTGTTTTGCAGCGGCTGCTGGGATAAAAAAGAACTGAATCAGCTTGCGCTGGCTCAGGTGATAGCCATAGATTATAAAGACAGCCAATACCAGACGGCATTGCAGTTAATCATTCCCAGTGCAGACAAGGAGACAGTAACCAGTGATAATTTGTGGACGATGACAGGAACCGGCACATCTGTCGGTGAAACCATGCAGCAGATTGCGCTGGCAGCGCCGCGGGAAATATATCTGGATCATTTGGATCTTGTGATTCTGGGGGATGGCGTTCTTCGTCATGATGTGGGGCAGGCTCTGGATTATCTCTTGAAAGAAAATGTACTGCGCAGACGCACCAGACTGCTGGCTATAGAAGGCGATGCGGGAAAACTTTTGTCTGACAGCGCAGAGCTGGCCAAAATGGATATTTTTTATATGGACAATCTATTGAAAGATCAGCGCCGGCGTGTACATAGCAGTGACGCAATTGTAAATGCATATTTTCTGTCGGCACACAATGGCCTGGCTGAAACAATTGTGATTCCGCATCTGGTGCTGGAGGAGAAAAAAGAGCTGCGTCTGGAAGGTGCAGCATTGGTGCGAGATGGTGCATTGGCAGACTGGGTAGACAAAGACTGGCTTTCAGGATATTACTGGACTGTAGGCGGCAGCGAAATAGTGACATTGCCGGATGAATACGGGCAGATTGTAGTGGAGCTGGATAAGAAAAAATGCAAATGGGAGATTCAATCTGAAGAGCCGTTACAGATAAAAGCCACGCTGCGCGCTGTTATCAAAATTATTTCCGGGTATGACAGCTGGCGTGACAGTGCTGAAGCGGAGAAAGTGATTCACAGCATTCAGACACGTGTAGAAGAACAGGCGCTGGAGCATATTCGCGACACCTTTCAGCAGGCGCAAAAAGATGGAACCGATGTGTTTCATATGGGGCGATGGCTGTATGCATGGCATCCGGAACTTGTACATGCAGATAAATGGCCCGAGCAGTTTGCAGCAATGCCTGTTGTGTTTGAAATAAATACTTCTATTGAGATACAATAACAATAGCTAAAAAAACGAAGACACGGATCCAGGCATGAAATTTATACAGTGCGCATATTCTGTTAGCAGGACAAACAATCAGAATGGAGGCATTGTATTATGAAAAACAATACAAAGAAACCGTTTCACAGGCTGGCTTTTGTGCTGATATTAGCGGCACTGTGGCTGACCGGATGTACCGAAGCCAGGGAAACAATGATGCAGATGCGTCAGGAATTGCGGCAGGAAGTTGCACTGGAGCCGGCAGAAAATTCACCGGAAAGCGGGGAGGAAATTCAGCAGAATCAGCCGGAAATTCCATCGATTGAAGACATTAGAATCGAAGAAACCTATGAGCCGGTACAGACGATGGGGGCACCGGTGCAGGAAATTACAGTGGCATTGTATTTTGGTGACAGCTCCGGCGAGAATTTGGTGAAACAGGAAAAGTCGATTCCTAAAGTAGAAGGCATGGCGCGGGCCACCATAGAAACACTTCTGGAAGGACCGGACAGCAATAGCGGCCTGACAGCTGTGATACCGCAAGGCACACAGCTGTTAGATATTAATGTGAAGCAGGAGCAGAAGAAATGCATTGTGGATTTCAGCCATGAACTTGGGCAGGCGCTGGATGGAACTGCTGATACCGCAAATGCGCTGGAATCTATTGCCCGTACGCTGTGTCAGTTTGACAGCATTGAAGAAGTGGAGTTCCGTATGGAAGGGCAGACGATTGCCACGCTGAAGAAAAAATAAAAAGGCGAAGCAGCATAGAAACTTGCAGTTTAGACAAATTCTTTTCAATGTTCCGTGACGATACAGCAGAAATATGCTACAATAGAACTGACAAAGATATAACAAAACATATTTAGAAGGAGGCGTTGCATGATGAAACAGATTTTAAACGAACAGGAACTGCATTTACTGGACAAATGGTGGCGTGCGTCTAATTATCTGTCGGTGGGACAGCTGTATTTATTAGATAATCCGCTTTTAGAAACACCGCTGACCCGCGATCAGATTAAGCGTAAAATTGTTGGGCATTGGGGTACTGTGCCGGGGCAAAACTTTATTTACACACATCTGAATCGTATGATTAACAAATACGATATCAACATGATTTACCTGTCCGGGCCGGGGCATGGCGGCAATGCTATGGTAGCGCAGGACTGGATGGATGGCAGCTATAGCGAAGTATATCCAAATGTGGGGCAGGACAAAGATGGCTTACAAAAGCTGTTCAAACAGTTTTCTTTCCCGGGCGGCGTATCCAGTCATGTGGCACCGGAAACACCGGGGTCTATTCATGAAGGCGGTGAACTGGGCTATTCGCTGGCTCATGCATTTGGTGCGGTATTTGACAATCCGGATTTAATTGCAGCTTGTGTGGTAGGTGACGGCGAAGCAGAAACAGGACCGCTGGCTACCGCCTGGCAGAGCAATAAATTCTTAAGTCCGGTGCGGGATGGGGCAGTATTGCCGATTCTGCATCTGAATGGATACAAAATTGCCAACCCAACCATTCTGGCCCGCATTCCAAATGAAGATTTGCGAAAATTCTTTGAAGGCATGGGCTGGAAGCCATATTTCGTAGAAGGCAGCGAGCATGATGCTATGCACGAGGCTATGGCGCAGGCGCTGGAACATGCATATCAGGATATTTTGACAATTCAAAAGAATGCGCGAGACGGCATACTTGAGATGCCATATTACTGGCCGATGATTATTCTGCGTGCGCCAAAAGGCTGGACCGGGCCGAAAGAAGTAGACGGCAAAAAAATAGAAGACACATTCCGTGCCCATCAGGTGCCAATCAGTATGGCGCGGCCGGAGCATGTGCAAATGGTGGAAGCGTGGATGAAAAGCTATCATCCGGAAGAACTGTTTACCGCAGAAGGCGACCTGGTACCGGAATTGAAAGCATTTGCACCGAAAGGCAATCGCCGTATGGGTGCCAACCCCCATGCCAATGGCGGATTGTTATTGCGTGATTTGAAACTGCCTGATTTTCGTGAGTATGCGCTGGATGTGCCGGCACCGGGTGCTGTAGAAGCGCAGGATATGATGGAACTGGGCGCATTTGTGCGAGATATTGTGAACCTGAATCCCGATACCTTCCGTGTATTCGGGCCGGACGAAACCATGTCCAACCGTTTGAATAAAGTATTTGAAGTGACGGACCGTGCATGGAATGCCGCTACAGTAGAAGGCGATGAATATTTAGACACAGAAGGCCGTATTGTAGACTCCATGCTGTCGGAGCATTGCTGTGAAGGCTGGCTGGAAGGATATCTGCTTACAGGAAGACACGGCATTTTCAACAGCTATGAAGCATTTATCCGTGTGGTAGATTCTATGGCTTCTCAGCACGCCAAATGGCTGAAAGTGACCAGTGAACTGCCTTGGAGAGCCGAAATTGCATCTCTGAACTATATACTGTCGTCCAATGTATGGCAGCAGGACCACAATGGATATACCCATCAGGATCCGGGCTTTATCGATCATCTGGCTAATAAGAAAGCAGATGTAGTGCGGATGTATTTTCCGCCGGATACAAACTGCTTATTAAGCTGTTTCGACCATTGCGTGCGCAGCCGCAACTACATCAATGTGATGGTGACATCCAAACATCCGCGTCCGCAGTGGCTCACTATGGAGCAGGCGGTAAAACACTGCACCCAGGGCATTGGCATTTGGGACTGGGCATCCAATGATGCAGGAGCAGAGCCGGATATTGTGATGGCATGCTGCGGCGATGCCCCAACACTGGAAACACTGGCAGCGGTATCGATACTGCATGAAAAACTGCCGGAACTGAAAATTCGCGTAGTCAATGTGGTGGATCTGATGCGCCTGCAGGATGTGTCTCAGCATCCGCACGGGCTCACCCAGAGCGATTATGACATGATATTTACCAAAGATAAACCGATACTCTTTGCATATCATGGATATCCATCACTGATTCACGAGCTCACCTACCGCAGAGCCAATAAAGACCTTCATGTGCGCGGCTACAAAGAAGAAGGCACCATTACCACACCGTTTGATATGCGTGTACAGAACGATATCGACCGGTTCCATCTGGTAATAGATGCGATCAAACTGGTGCCGTCTTTGCAGAACAAAGGCGCCGCCATCGTACAGGAAATGAAAAACAAACTGGTAGAACACAGCCAGTATATCCGTGAATACGGTGTAGATATGCCGGAAGTAGCAGACTGGAAATGGAGTAAATAAAGTAAAACTGTATATTGCAGATTGAGAGTTAAGTATCATCTTAGTTCTGGAAGGCAATAAGAAACCCCCGTTGGTCTAGCCACCAACGGGGGTTTTTCCTGGTTTTATAGTCTACGCTTGACTAGGCTGTATTGCTGTTACTCACCATCCAGCCATTTGACGTATATGACGTAATGACGTTTTTTATCTATTGTTAGTCTATATATTTTATTTTTATAATACTTTTATTATAAAAAATACGTATAAAACGTCATAACATTGTTGGTTGACACGAAAAAACGTCTATAAAAGCGTCACAAAAACGTCACAAAACATCACGAAAATATCGTGCGGAATGTAATAAAGTAACAACGTAATAAGTTTTCTATTGTTTTTTCTGATTTTATTTTTGTTACAGATACTACGTGATATTCTGCAAAATAATTGGAAAGAGTTAATACGGCATTGTGCTAATCCATGATGGATAAGTGCAGTGCTGTTTTTATTTACATCTTTTTAACAAACAATAATTCGATGACGGGTAAAACTTTATGTGGTATAATAAAGGCACGATAAGGTAACTATAAGTATACAATATTGAAAAAGGTGATTCTATGGCACAAAAAGAAGTGTTGTTTGAAAATCTTGAACAGTCGGATTTATATATTGATTGCATTTATAAAGGTGGAACAGCACCCAATCTATCTGCAGAGCCTTTTCACAAGCTGATTCCTGGCTGTGAAAATTCGGGTGGATTTAGACAAAAACTACGTGAGGACGGCTCAGGAAAATATGCGTATATTGTATTGTACACTTCGATGGAAGAGTTGGAATGGCCTGATTATTTAGATGAAGAAACAGGCATTTTTAGGTACTATGGGGATAATAGGGCACCGGGAAATATGTTGACTGATACAAAGAAAAAAGGAAACATAATTTTAGAGACAACATTTGCATTGTTAAACGAAGGAACGAATTTGAAAGATATTCCACCATTTTTTGTATTTAAGAAAACAGGGAAT
>JAGARS010000053.1 GCA_017622155.1 Peptococcaceae bacterium | reverse complement strand
GGCAGCAGCTGGATTCCGGTAGCTATTTGGACTGCTGAAGATGACGACTATGATGCTCGTGTTCATGAAACGCATGATGTGGTAAAAGGTCATACCTACCGTGTAAAGGGTACGTTCATGGTATGGGAAGGCAGTGCATACGAAACAGAGTATGACTACAGCGATGAAATTACCGCGTAACAGCGGTGCAATGGCTCATATGAAAATGAGCTGAAAAATGCCAAATCTATTGTGCTCTATATTGCCGGCGCAATTCCGAGTACACTCTGTATCAGGGGCGGGGGCTTTCCCTTGCCCTCTGATATGGAGCATTTTATAAATTATTTTCCAAACACGAAGTGCACTTCATGGTAAAGCACTTGACGGGTAGGTACAATAAAGCCAGTAAGAAAACAAAGAAAAGGACGGAGTTAACAATGAAGAATTTAGTAAGCGAGAAAACACGCAGAAAATTATTCAAAACAGTAAGAAAAAGTCTAGGCTTAACACAGGCAGCCATGTCTGAAAAACTGCATATATCAGAACGGGCATATAGCGATTTGGAACGAGGCAGAAGAGGCTTGTCGGCCGCTACGCTGTTATATTTTCTGATGCTGCTTTCTGAAGAAGGCAGAGTACAGTTTTTGCGGGAAATCGAGCATGAGCTGGAAGACGACGAAAAATAAAAACAGCATACAAAATAAATAAGGATTCCATATAAAAAGCATTTCACATAAATACAGCAGTGCATAGGATGCGACACTGATAAAATACCTTCTGATTTTCTGTAGACCGGTTGTTACAGAGTTTCAGAAGGTATTTTGTTTGCAAAAAAATATAATCAAAGAGAAACCCGGACATATGCTATTGCAAAGATTTTAGCAAATTGATATAATAAATCAATATGACTTTGGACGGTGATTGCAGATGGTATCGGAAAAAAGAAAAGCGTTTTTGATTAATGCAGCGTATTTCGCAGTGATTATTGCAGTCGCTGTGATGCTGGTGGGCGGTGTACTGCCTATGGCTACGCCATTTGTAATCGGTTTTTTGATAGCGTATATTTTACAGCGTCCCATTCGATTTGCAGAAAGCAAGCTGCCTCTTCCGCACAAGATTGTGGCATTACTGGCAGTATTGCTGTTTTATCTTACAGCAGGTGCATTGGTGACGCTTTTGGGTGTGCGTCTGGTATCGTTTATGATTGGTCTTTTGAGCAATCTGCCGCATATTTATGAGGCGCATATTCTGCCGGCATTGTATGATATACTGCTGGCTCTGGAACGGCTGTTTGCAGAGCTGGATCCGGCAATTGTATCGATTCTGAATGATATCGGTACACAGTTCATCGGGATGGCAGGGCAGATGGTGTCCGGTGTTTCAGCGAAAGCAGTGGCATTGGTGGCAGGTATTTCCGCATCCTTGCCGGGTATGTTTATTGAGCTGGTGCTGATGATTATTTCGTCGGTGTTTATCACCATGGACTGGGAAAAACTGACCGGCTTTTGCATGCGTCAGCTGAATGATAAAGCCAAAGAAGTATTTTTACAGATTAAAGAGTACCTGGTTGGCACCTTGTGGGTATGTGTACGCTCTTATGCGCTGATTATGTCTATCACATTTGTGGAGCTGTCTATTCTGCTTACGCTGGTTGGGGTGAAGCATTCTGTGCTGGTAGCATTCTGTACGGCATGCTTCGATATTCTGCCGGTACTGGGCACAGGGGGCATTATGGGGCCTTGGGTGCTGATTGAGCTGCTGCAGGGCGATCCTTTTATGGCGCTGAAGCTCTTTGGTGTGTATGTCACTGTCACTGTGGTGCGCAACATTATCGAGCCGAAAATTGTGGGCGGTCAGCTGGGGCTGCATCCTGTGGTAACGCTGTGCAGCATGTTTGTTGGGGTACAGCTGTTTGGCGTTGTGGGGCTGTTCGGGTTCCCAATCGGGCTGTCACTGCTGCGCTATCTGAATGATCATGGCGTGATTCACATTTTTAAATAACTTCCGGTGCAGGCAGTCAGAATTTTTGATTGCCTGCCTGTTTATTTTATATGCATAATAAACTGTGTGTTGAAAGGGGAATGATAGTTATGCAATTGGCCGATATGATTCAAAAGCGGCAGTCTGTACGCCGTTACGAAAAAACACCGGTATCACCGGAACAAATTGCACAGATTCGTGCGTTTATAGCGGCAATGAAGCCTTTGTATGCCGATATTCAGGTAAAGGCGGAGCTGATTGAGAAAGATGCGGTAAAAAGTCTGTTCCCATGGGTGACACCGCAGGTGATTGCTATATTCAGTGAAGACAAGGAAGGCGCAATGGAAAACGTGGGCTTTTTGTATCAGCAGCTGGATTTGTTTCTGCAAAGTATAGGTCTTGGCACCTGCTGGCTTGGGGTAGGGCGCCCCAGTGAAGACGCTATATTTGCGGCAGCGGGGCAGGATGGGCTGCAGTATGTGATTATGATGTCATTCGGGTATCCGAAAGAAGCATTGTATCGGGACAGTGTGCATGATTTTCACCGTAAGGCGCTTGCAGATATTGCCGATACTGCTGATGCCCGTTTGGAGCCGGCGCGGCTGGCCCCTTCCAGTATGAACAGTCAGCCGTGGTATTTTGTGCACGATGGCGAGCTGCTGCATTTGTATTGTGTGCAAAAAGGCGTAGACAAAGCGAAAAAACTGAATCGGCTTGACGCAGGCATTGCCCTGGCACATCTGTACGTAAGCAATATGGACACATTTGTATTTACCAAAAAAGCGGTGCCGGAGCGAAAAGGCTATGGCTATATTGGCAGTGTACGTATCTAGTTTTTGAAACTAAATAAAAAGATTGGTTGAATCACTTTACAGCGGTACGATAAGTTGTTATAATAAGTTTGCAAAAGTATTGAGATTGTTTCGTTTGTGCCCGTCACAATGGTGCAGCGGGGTATTTGTAAAGAAAAGAAGGCGAATGTATGAAGTTTAAAATTGTAGCAGATTCGTCTGCCGATATTCCTGTAATCAAAAGTATACCATTTGAATCGGTTCCGTTAAAAATTGTGACCGATGTAAAAGAATATGTGGACGACGCGGCTTTGGATGTAGCCGGTATGGTAGCAGATTTGCTGAAATACAAAGGCAAATCCGGCACTGCCTGCCCTGGCCCGGGGGAATGGGTAGCTTCTTTTGGAGATGCAGAGTATGTATTTTGTGTAACCATTACCAGCAATCTGTCCGGCAGCTACAATTCGGCATGCGTAGCCAAAGAACAGTATGAAGCAGCCCATCCGGACAGAAAGGTGTGCATTATCGATTCCTGGTCTGCCGGTGCAGAAATGTATATGATTGTAGAAAAGCTGGAAGAGCTGATTCTGGCAGGGAAATCCTTCGATGAAATTCGTGAAGAAATCACAGACTATGCCAGCAATGTGCATCTGATATTCAGCCTGGAATCTTTGCAGAATCTGGCCAACAACGG
>JAGARS010000052.1 GCA_017622155.1 Peptococcaceae bacterium | reverse complement strand
TGTCATATCATATAGCAGTACTGCATCCTTGTTGCAGATCGCTTGCAAATATGCTGTGACAAACTGCTCCGGATTTCCCAGTTTAAGAAGCCAGTCCACACGATAATTAACATAATCATAGTATCCCTTCTCCCAAATTCGCTGTACATGCAAAGATGCATATAGTTGTGAACAATCTTCCTGCTGCTGATATTTATAATTTTGCCGTATCGCATCGCCTACTAATATGAGCGCCTGATGATATATGAGGGATTGTGTATCTGTTCTATGGTAACGCCAGAGCAATACCTCTTCCTTATCAAAGCACCAGCATTCTGTCATCCGATTAGATGAAAACTGCAGCTGAAATAATTCTGCATTGTTTTGAATCCTGTCATAAATCAGCACTTCACAAAAACCCTCCAAACGATTTCCGGACACGATACATTGATACCGTCCATCAAGTTTTTGGCTTTGCTGCATGTTTTTTGTCTTTATACACATATTCAAATCTATCACTTTGTTCTTTTGCATAAGAGTTCCTCCAAATTCATTTTGCATTTGAATTTAATGATATCATTATGTTGTAGACAATTGCCTTGTCTAGTATACTCTTTTTTTGCAAGCAAATATATTATGAAATAATTCCCGCAAGCCTAAAAATACACATTTATTTTCAATTTTTAGCATTTCTATTTCTTATATTTCATATACAGCTATCTATTGGCAGGAAAAATCACCTTTTATCTGGAAAATATTCTGCAAACACTCTAATCGGAAGGAGATATATTTTTGAAAAAGGCTTTGTTTTTAAAACTGAAGGAAGCTTTGATTTCCGTGCTTCCTGTCACACTGATTGTGCTGTTATTAAACTGCACACCTCTGCTTCATTTCTCATCCCGCGAGCTATTCATTTTTTCAGTGTCATCTGTCTTTTTAATCGTCGGAATCGGTCTGTTCAGTCTCGGCGCTGATGTCGCTATGACGCCAATGGGGGAACATGTTGGCTCTGGTTTAACCAAATCCAAAAACCTGCTGCTGCTGGTAGCCGTCTGTTTCATCATGGGTGTGCTGATAACGGTGGCGGAGCCGGATTTAACTGTACTGGCATCTCAAGTAGCCGGCATTATCGACAGCACTGTATTGATTTTTACTGTCGGCATCGGAGTAGGGCTGTTTCTTGTCATAGCAATTCTGAAAATTGTGTTTAAGAAAAGTTTGGCTTCTATCTTGATGTTTTTCTATATGGTTATGTTTGCATTATCAGCGCTTGTTATCATCAATGGCAATATCGGATTTCTGCCAATGGCCTATGATTCCGGCGGTGTAACTACAGGTCCGATTACTGTTCCATTTATCATGGCATTGGGTGTTGGTATTGCTGCTACCATTGGCGGCAGAGATGCAGAAGAAAACAGCTTTGGTCTGGTAGCTTTATGTTCTATCGGGCCAATCCTTGCAGTTATTCTGTTGGGTATTGGTGCCAGCGGCACATTAGATTATCAGATTCCGGATTATGCAATTGCCGAGCACTTTCTCGCTGCAACACTGCATCTGCTTGTGCACACTGCAAAAGAAGTACTGCTTGCTCTCGGATTAATTGTCGTGTTTTTTGCAGTTTTGCAAGTCACTGTATTAAAACTGCCAGTGAAAAAACTATACCAGATTGGCATCGGCATTCTATATACATTTGTAGGGTTGGTACTCTTTTTAACAGCTGTAAATGCAGGTTTCATGCCAATTGGTTATAAAATGGGTGTCGAACTGGCACAGGCAAATCCCAAACTGCTCATTCTGTTTGGCTTTGTGATCGGAATGGTGGTGGTACTGGCAGAACCGGCTGTACATGTATTGAATCGTCAGGTAGAGGAAGTCACTGCCGGCACAGTAAAAAAATCCTCCATGATGATAGCCTTATCCATTGGGGTAGGCGTATCTATCGGATTGTCTATGCTGCGCATCGTTTATGATTTCAACATTCTGTATTATTTGATTCCTGGGTATTTCGTTTCTCTAGGCTTATCATTTTTTGTTCCACGCCTATACACCGCCATCGCATTTGACTCCGGCGGTGTAGCTAGCGGGCCGTTGACATCTACCTTTATTCTGCCGTTTGCTGTCGGTGCATGTTATGTACTGCAGGGAGAAGCCAAAGTTATGGCAGATGCTTTTGGTATTGTTGCTATGGTAGCGATGACTCCGCTGATTACCATTCAAGCATTAGGCTTCCAGGCCATTGCAAAAAAACGGGTACAGCAGAAAATCACTATGCGTCGCATGCTCAATGCAGATGATGAACAGATTATCAATTTTATGTAACATATAACCCTCTGAAAGTGAAGGTGACAAGATGCGGAAAAAATTATCCGAAAAAATAACAGGCGCTCAAACACAGCCACCTGCTGTCAGTAAATCAGCAGAACCAAAAGCAGTTCAGAAATTAGAACTGCTCGTGTTGGTAGTCAATAGAAGCAAAGCAGAATTCTATTTAGATTTTTTAAACGGATTCGAGATCAATCTGCATACTATAATGCCGGCGCACGGTACTGCCAAAACCGAAATTCTGGAATATTTAGGCTTAGCAGATGACAGCAAAGCAGTAATTTTTAATATTATTCGAGAAGACCAGATTCCTGCAGCGCTGAGTGCGCTGGAAGAAAAGTTTCACACCATCCGTAATGGAAAAGGTATTGCATTTACCATTCCGTTGACAGGCACCATCGGTGTAGCAATTTATCAGTTTTTAAGCAATAACCGTATGACAAGTAAGGAGGCTGTACGATGAATTTTGAGCATGAAGTTATTCTCTGTATTGTAAATAACGGCTTCAGTGAGGCTGTCATGGATGCCGCCCGCGAGGCAGGTGCACGAGGCGGTACAGTCATTCACGCAAGAGGCACTGCCAACAAAGATGCCGAACTGTTTTTCAATATCTCAATTCAGCCGGAAAAAGAAGTCGTTATGATTTTAGTTTCTGCAGATATTCGTGATGCCGTGCTGCATGCATTATACAATGAAGTTGGCTTAAAAGAGCCTGCGCAGGGTATTGCGTTTGCATTACCCGTAAGCAATGTAGTCGGGCTATCTACATTTAGCGATAAAAATAATACTTCCGAGTAATATAACTGCGTGACCACAATCAATTACACAAAAAGACAGCAATATTTCTGCCGTGTCAAACTTGACATGGATATCTGTACAGAAATACC
>JAGARS010000051.1 GCA_017622155.1 Peptococcaceae bacterium | reverse complement strand
TTGTTTTCTTCCCCATTGCCGGCTGTACCAAACCCCACAGTGCTGTTTTTGATATGGCTGGCACTGATGTTAGATGTCATGATAATCACAGTATTTTTGAAATCAACGGTTCTGCCCTGACTATCGGTCAAACGCCCATCATCCAGCACCTGCAGCAAGATGTTAAATACATCGGGATGCGCTTTTTCAATTTCGTCCAGAAGCACAATAGAATATGGTTTGCGGCGTACTGCTTCCGTCAGCTGACCACCTTCGTCATGCCCTACATATCCCGGAGGCGCCCCTACCATACGCGCTACAGAATGTTTCTCCATATATTCGGACATATCAACACGAATCACTGCATCTTCATCATCAAACAGCACTTCTGCCAGTGCACGCGCCAGTTCTGTTTTCCCTACACCGGTCGGTCCTAAAAACAGGAAGGAACCGATTGGCCGTTTTGGGCTCTTTAAGCCGGACTGCGCTCTGCGTACCGCACGAGACACTGCTTTTACCGCTTCGTCCTGCCCAACTACACGCTGATGCAGAATTTCTTCCATATGCAGCAGCCGTTCTGTATCTTCCGCCTGCAGTTTTGTCACCGGCACACCGGTCCATTTCGATACAATCTGGGCAATGTCTTCTCCGGTTACAACTTTCGCTTTCGCAGTAGCCCCATTTTTCCATTCTTCTGTTAACCGATTCAGTTCAGCTTGTGTTTCTTTTTCCCGGTCACGATACATAGCTGCTTTTTCATATTCCTGACTAATCACAGCTGCTTCTTTTTCTTTGCTCAAACGTTCCAGTTCTTCTTCCAGCGCCTTAATATCCGGCGGTGCGGTATATGTCTGCAGCCGTACGCGGGAAGCAGCTTCGTCAATCAAGTCAATGGCTTTATCCGGCAAAAAGCGGTCAGAAATATATCGACCGGACAATTTTACCGCCGCTTCGATTGCTTCATCTGAAATTTCCACGCTGTGATGTGCCTCATATTTGTCGCGAATGCCTTTTAAAATTGCAATGGCATCTTCTTCAGACGGTTCATTTACCGTAATCGGCTGGAATCTGCGTTCCAGTGCTGCATCTTTTTCTATATGCTTTCTATATTCATCTAACGTTGTGGCGCCAATGCACTGAATATCGCCGCGCGCCAGCTCCGGTTTCAAAATATTCGCCGCATCCAGCGACCCTTCCGCAGAACCGGCGCCGATTAAGGTATGCATTTCATCAATGAATAAAATGATGTTGCTGTCTTTCTTCACTTCATCCATTACCTTTTTCAGACGTTCCTCAAAGTCCCCTCTATAACGGGCTCCCGCTACCATAGAGCCAATATCCAGCGTAAACACTTCTTTATTGCGCAAAAGCTCCGGCACATTTCCATTTACAATACGCTGTGCCAGCCCTTCCGCTATAGCCGTTTTCCCTACCCCGGGTTCACCCAGTAATGCAGGATTATTTTTTGTACGGCGACACAGCACCTGAATCACACGCTCAATTTCTGTATCTCTGCCGATTACCGGGTCGATTTTGCCCTGTTCTACCAGTTCATTCAAATTGCGGCCAAACTCGTTCAGCATATCCCGATTTTTTGCCGATGTACTTTTTGCGCCGCCGGCAATATTGGTATCCATTGTGCCGGTACCGCCCAGAAGCGCCATTACCTGTTTGCGCAATGCATCCGGATGTACATCCAATGCCTGCAGCACCTGCGCTGCAAGCCCCTCACCTTCATGCAAAAGACCAAGCAGCAGATGTTCTGTCCCAATATAGTTTACACCCCAGCGCACCGCTTCCTCCTGTGCCAGCTGCAGCACTTTTTTCACACGCGGTGTAATTGCAATTTCATTGCCAATGACAGTATTGCCCGGAGTCACTACCTGCGAAATCAATTCATGCACTTTTTCCAGAGTGACACCCAGTTCCAGCAGTGCTCTGGCGGCTACACTATCGCCTTCGCGCAGAATTCCCATCAGCAAATGCTCGGTTCCCACCGCAGGATAACGCATCGCACGCGCTTCTTCCTGCGCATAGTACATCACACGCTGCGCTTTTTCCGTAAAATGACCAAACATAACATCCATCCCCTTTTTGTTTCATTACAATTTTCACGATTTCGATAAAATTTCATACATACGGGACGCCGAGGACGTCGTCCCCTACACCCTTATCCAATCGTGGCTCTTAATTTTTCAGCACGATATACATCTCGCGCCGCCTCATCCATATCATGCCCATACAGCACCTGCAAATATCCGGGCTGCGCCATCAGATACAATTGATCTACCTGCGCACTCTCAAGCTGTGTAAAATAACCCAAATGATAGCCCAGACGCACCAGCGAAATCAGTTCCAGTGCTTCTCGTGAGCTCATATAACGGGCATTGCTCAAGGTGCCGTACGCTCTCCAGATTCTATCAGACAGCCGCAAACCATTCTGCTCTTTCAGGAAATTGCGGGCATTGCGTTCTTCTTTGATAATCTGCTGTGTTACCGATTTCAAGTTTGTTAAAATATCTTTTTCATTCTGCCCGATAGCACTTTGATTGGAGATTTGATACAAATCACCGACAGACTGACTGCCTTCGCCAAACAAACCTCGCACTGTCATACCAAAATTGCTGAGCTGATCCAAAAGACCCAGCCGTTTGGTTAACGTCAATCCCGGCAGGTGCATCATCACAGAAGCTCTCATACCATTGCCCAGATTAGACGGACAACAAGTTAAATATCCCAGGCGTTCATCAAAAGCATAATCAAAATAGCTTTCAATATCATCATCCAGTGCGTTTACGTTCTGCCATAAGTCATCCAAATCCAGGCCCGGTGCAAAGCATTGTATCCGCAAATGGTCTTCCTCATTAATCATAATGCTGACACTGCCGGTGTCATTGACTGCCAGACCGCGATAATGATTGTCATCTTTGCTGTGTTCCGGACTGATATAATGTTTTTCCACCAATGCCCGTTTTTCCAATGGTGATACATCGTGCAAATCATAAAAATGCAAATCATTGCGGTCTTTACAAAAGGCTGATAAATCTGCCAGAACTGCCTGCCCCGATGTTTCTGTCTGTTTTAACGGAAACGGATACTGTGCAAAATTGCGAGCCAGACGAATACGGGTGCACAGCACCACATCACTGTCTGTACCATCGCCCATCGTCCATGGACTTGCTGTGTTTTCAATCAGATTTTTAAGCATGTGTGCCACCCTCCTGTTCCAGATTACGAATACTGTCGCGCAGTTCTGCTGCCCGTTCAAAGTTTTCTTCAGCAATTGCCTGCTGTAATTCCTGACGCAGCTGCACAACTTTTTGTTTTTCTGCCAGTTTGGCCTCACCGCGCACCGGCACTTTCCCTGTATGACGGCTATTGCCATGTATACGCTGAATCAAGCCCGGCATATAATCGGCAAAATAACTGTAACAGTTGCTGCAGCCTACACGGCCCACACGGCGAAATTCTCCGGCTGTCATGCCGCATACCGGACATGCATCGTGAGCAGACATATTTTTCTGTACAAACGGCTGCGACTGACTTTCCGGATTAAAAAAGCCCCCAATAAAATCTGCCATAGAAAAGTCAGGCATTAAGCCCAATGTCGGAAATACACCGCCCGGTTCTTTCAAACTGTTGGCACATTGTTCACACAAATGCCGTTCTTCTTTGTGTCCGTTTACGATTTTGGTATAATGAATCGTCGCCGGATTCTTTTTACATAATTCACAATACATCTATCATCCATCCTCTCTCATGTTTTCCTGCTTCACTTCGCACAATAACTTTGCTAGCCTTGCCGCATCATATTCAGCATTGCCAGCATCTGCTGCATCATAGATGCTCTTACATGGTCGCGCTGGGCTTTGTCCAGCCCCGTTAACACTCTATCTTTCAATATTCCATTGAGCAATGTCATTTCCCTCTGGCTGATAATACCTTGCTGATATAAATATTCGGTCAACCCTTCGCTGTTGCTCTGCGACAGGCTTTCACCCACCATCGCCGTCAGCGCATCCTGGATATCGGCATCCTCCTCCAGCTGCAGACTCACAATACGCACATAACCGCCGCCGCCGCGCCGTGTTTCCACCATATAGCCCTGTACCGGAGTAAACCGCGTACTCAGCACATAATTAATCTGCGAAGGCACACAATGAAAATATTCCGATAGCATATTGCGCTGCAGTTCTACCACCCCTGCATTTTCCTGTTCCAGCAGCGCTTTAATATATTCTTCTATCTGCCTGGCCAAACTGCTCATTGCCTTTCACCTCGCTATACCGGATTATCTGATTATCATCAAGCAAAGTTTGACTTTTCCTGACCTTAGCTATATTATATCCAAATACAGCATAGCTATGCAAAGGTCAAATTTGGTTAAAATATCAAGAAAAAACGAGATAATTTAAGATATTCATAGATAATTAACTTTATTTATATTTCATTCTATTTATATTGCAATTATTTTTTAAAGCGGCTATAATTATCGATAGTATGCAATACAGGCACACAAAGGAGTTGTTATCATGTTTAAACAAAACAAAACACTGCTGACAGCAGCAATTGTATTATTTATCGCTGTACTGGTATTTTTCGGTGCATATCAGCTTTTTGCGCCAACTGCTGCAGAAGGAGCAAAAACCATCAGCATTGAGGTGCTGGATCACAATCAGGAACGCACCAGCTATTCCATCCGCACCGATGCCGAATATTTGATTGACGCGATGAAAGAGACACCGAAATTCACATTCTCCGGCTATGAAGGTCCTTATGGTCTTACACTTACTGCGATCAACGGCATTACCGCCGACTGGGAAAAGGACAATGCCTACTGGTGTATTTATGTAAACGATGAAATGAGCAATTACGGGGTATCCTCACAGCCGGTCAATGACGGCGATACTTTCCGATTCGAGTATACAAGCCTGGATGCCAATGCTTAACGTTAGAGAACTTACCCGCCTGGGGCTTATGATTGCTGTGCTGGAAGTAAGCAAACTGACACTCAATCATCTGCCCAACATCGAGCTTGTCAGCTTCTGGATTATTTTGTTTACTCTCACCTTTGGATTGCGCACGATATATGCAATATATGGTTTTGTACTCATTGAAGGTCTGCTCTACGGCATCCATTTCTGGTGGGCGGCCTATCTGTATGTGTGGACGATTCTCGCATTATGCACATGGCTGTTTCGCAAGCAGCAGGCCGTATGGTTCTGGTGTATTCTATCGGCAATATTCGGCTTATGTTTCGGTGCATTGTGTGCCGTTCCATATTTTATCACCGGT
>JAGARS010000050.1 GCA_017622155.1 Peptococcaceae bacterium | reverse complement strand
GATAAAATTATATGGGATGTGGGACACCAGTCTTATGTGCATAAATTACTGACTGGGCGATATGAACAGTTTCATACCGTGCGTACATTAAATGGCCTGTCCGGGTTCCCAAAACGCAGCGAAAGTGTACACGATGCTTTTGGTGCAGGGCACAGCAGCACATCTATTTCAGCCGCGGTAGGGTTTGCTAAGGCTCGTGACTTGCGTGGAGACAACAACAATGTTATAGCGGTGATTGGTGATGGCGCCATGACCGGCGGTATGGCATTTGAAGCGTTGGAAAATGCGGGTCAGATGGGAAGCAATCTCATAGTGATATTAAATGATAACGAAATGTCGATTGACCCGAATGTAGGTGCAATGGCAGAATATTTGAGCAGAGCACGCAGCAATCCGGCATATACCAAGAGCAAAGAGGATGTAGAAGAACTGCTGAAAAAAATCCCGGGGATTGGGGATAAAATGTTTAAGGCAGCAGATCGCTTGAAAGATTCGCTGAAATATCTTCTGGTACCGGGTGTGCTGTTTGAAGAGTTTGGTTTTAAATATTATGGTCCGGTTAATGGGCATGATTTATCTGCTTTGATGGCTGTACTGGAAAATGTAAAAGGAATGGATCGTCCTGTACTGATTCATGTAGAAACCAAAAAGGGAAAAGGCTATGCGCCGGCAGAGAAAAATCCAGACTTGTTTCATGGTGTATCTCCGTTTCACATTCAGACCGGTGAGCTGAAAAAGAAATCTGTATTGCCGTCTTATACATCTGTATTCGGCAAAACATTGACGCAGCTTGGTGCACAGGATAACCGCATCGTAGGTATTACAGCTGCCATGGGGAAAGGGACCGGTATCAATATTTTTCAGGAACAGTTTCCTGACCGCACCATTGATGTGGGAATCGCCGAAGAGCATGCTGTGACTATGGCTGCGGCTATGGCTCTGGATGGTTATAAGCCGGTAGTAGCTATTTATTCGACATTCTTGCAGCGAGCATACGATCAGGTTATGCATGATGTGGCATTGCAGAATGCGCCTGTCGTATTCTGTCTGGATCGTGCAGGTCTGGTAGGCGATGATGGGCCTACCCATCATGGCATTTTTGATATTTCCTATTTGCGTCACATTCCAAATATGGTATGCATGGCGCCAAAAGATGAAAATGAATTGCGGCATATGCTGTATTCAGCATTGTCTTACGATTGTCCGGTGGCAGTGCGGTATCCGCGCGGTGAAGGGCTAGGTGTGCCGATGGACGAAGCACTGCAGATATTGCCTTTGGGCAAGGCGGAAGTACTGCAGGAAGGCAGCAGAATTACCCTTTTGGCACTGGGCAGTATGGTGCATATTGCGCAAGAAGCTGCAGCACGTATAAGTGAGGAAACAGGGATTACACCGACTGTCATCAATGCTCGTTTTGCGAAACCGTTAGATGCAGAAACCATTCTGCGTTATGCAGCGCAGGATACTTTGCTGGTAACACTGGAAGAACATGCGGTAACCGGCGGGTTTGGTTCTGCAGTGTTAGAGTTGTTTAATCAGCATGGTTTGGATACACGCAATGTGATGACAATCGGCATTGCAGACAGCTTTGTGCAGCATGGCAATACTGCACGGCTCAAAGAAATGCAGGGGTTAGATACTGATAGTATTGTTACTAAAATAAAAGAAAGGTTAGGCTGACATGGCAAAACAAAGACTGGATGTTGTGCTGGTAGAAAAAGGGCTGGCTTCTAGCAGAGAAAAGGCGAAAGCACTGATTATGGCCGGAAAAGTGCTGGTGGATGAAAAGAAAATAGACAAAGCCGGTACGGAGATTAATCCGGAACTGCCAATTCGCTTGCTGGGTCAGGATATTCCATATGTGAGTCGTGGGGGACTGAAGCTGGAAAAGGCGCTGCAGGTATTCCCTGTAGACATGACCGGAAAGGTAGTGGCAGATATTGGCGCTTCTACCGGCGGATTTGTGGATTGCGCCCTGCAGAATGGTGCAGTAAAAGTATTTGCCATTGATGTAGGGTACAATCAGCTAGACTGGAAATTGCGCAGTGATGACCGTGTGGTCAATATGGAAAAAACCAACGCCCGTTACTTAGAAGCGGATAGTCTAGGTGAGATGGTAGATATCATCACGACTGATGTATCTTTTATTTCTTTAGAAAAAATACTGCCGCCTGCGATGGCTTTTTTGAAAGAAGGCGGGCATGTGCTGGCACTGATTAAGCCGCAATTTGAGGCAGGCCGTGAAAAAGTAGGCAAAAAAGGTGTAGTACGCGACCCAGCAGTACACATAGAAGTGGTAGAAAAGATTCTGCGCCTGTGTGAGGAAATGAATCTGACAGTGTGGGGCCTGGACTATTCTCCAATTAAAGGGCCGGAAGGCAATATTGAATATCTGCTCTGGGGCTGTAAAGACAGCAGCACAGATTTTGTGCCGGATGTACATGCTGTGGTGGCGGCAGCACATGGAAGCTTAGATAAATGATGGCCGCAGCCGATATTGTCGTGCAAATAGAAACAATGATGAAACAGATTCGCGAATCTTTAGCACAATTGCTTGCAGCAGAGCAAGAGCTTGCTGTTATGGCATTGCTGCTGTTGATTGGTGTAATAGCCGGTATGATTCTGTATCATCTTGTAGTAATTAATTATAAAAATTATCGCGTAAAACGCACATTCAAAAGCGGGCGAATCGCAGAGAATGCTGCGGTAAAGTTTTTGCGCAGTCATGGATATAAAATACTGGCCTCGCAGTTGCGGGAAGAAGTTGTTGTTTATGTAGATGGCGAAGCAGAAAAAAGCGTTGTGCGTGCCGATTATCTGGTACGGCGCGGCTGGAAGCTGTATGTAGTGGAAGTAAAAAGCGGGCAGCAGGGTAATGCCAAGCTTCCTGCCATAAGACGACAGCTTCTGGAATACTATATGGTGTATCAGCCGGATGGTATTCTGCTTTTAGATATGGAACACAAAAATCTGCAGGAAATCCGGTTTGCATATGGTGATGGCAAATCGGTCAGGAGAAGATGATATATGGCAGATGCAAAAAAGAAAAATCAGCAAATTCAAACAATCGGTCTGATTATCAATAGCTATAAAGAGCAAATTGTACAGATTGGCCGACAAGTAATTGCACTGTTACGTGAGCAGCATGTAGAAGTGCTTGCAATTGGAGAAGAGGCAGAAGCGCTGCAGATTGCTGCTGTGCCTGTAGAGCAGTTTTGCAATGAAGCACAAATGGTGCTGGTGATTGGCGGAGATGGTACGATGCTGCGTGCGGCACGTACAGTATATGGCACCGAATTACCGATTTTGGGTATTAATCAGGGATATCTTGGTTTTCTGACAGAGGTGGAAGTAGAACATCTGGATAAAGCATTGGCGCAGCTGTTGAATGGCAATTATGAGGTAGAGCGCAGAATGATGCTCAATGCGGTTGTTTATCGAGATGGGGAATGTATTGCCGATGTCAATGCGCTGAATGATATGGTAGTCACCAAAGGTGCATTGTCTCGTATCATTCGTACAGAGCTTTATCTGGATGATGAGCTGGTAGAACGGCATTATGGCGATGGATTGATTTTTTCTACACCGACAGGTTCCACCGGTTACTCTTTATCGGCAGGCGGACCAATTGTATATCCATCTATTGATGTGTGTATTATGGCTCCAATTTGTTCTCACAGTTTAATTTCCCGGCCAATGATTTTTTCTCCCGACCATACATTGACAGTGCGTATGGAATCGGTAGGTGCGCCGGCAATGCTTACTGTAGATGGGCAGAACGGTGTGGAACTGCAGCAGGGAGATATGATTTATATCAGAAAGGCGAAGCATGACACCTGCCTTCTGGTATTGGAACAGCGCAATTTTTTTGCTGTGTTGCAAGGAAAGCTAAAAGGGACACAAGCATAATGCTATGCGGAATATATGAATAATGCAATGATGATTGATATGTGATTTTGAGTTGATTATTAAGAATGGGGTTGAAACACATATGAAAACAAAACGACATAGAAAAATTCTGGAGATTATCAAAGAAAATATTGTAGGCACGCAGGAAGAACTGGCTGATTTATTAAAACAGGAAGGCTTTCAAGTGACTCAGGCTACAGTATCGCGCGATATCAAAGAACTGGCGCTGATTAAAGTGACATACGGTGAAGACCAGTATCGGTACTCTCTTCCTACAGAAGTAACTGTATCTGAAGCTAGATTGCGGTTTATGCTGAAAGAATTTGTACTGAATTATGCAGCCAGCAATAACATTCTGGTAGTACGTACTGCTCCGGGTAATGCAAATGCCGTAGCATCTGCGCTGGACAATGCGCAATGGGCAGAGATTTTAGGCTCCGTAGCAGGGGATGACACCATTCTGGTAGTGGCAAGAAAGCCGGAAGAAATACCGGTTATTATTGATAAGCTGGAAGCTTATCTTGATTAACATGATAAAGGCGAGAATGGAGGTGCGTCTGTATGCTGGTGCGATTACGCGTAAAAGATTTTGCGCTGATTCATCAAATTGAACTGGAACTAAATCCCCATTTTAATGTGTTGACCGGTGAAACAGGCGCCGGCAAGTCCATTATTATAGATGCGGTATCATTATTGCTGGGAGCACGTGCTAATAACAAAGATATTCGGATTGGCTGCGAAAAAGCAATTGTAGAAGGTACATTTACAGTAGAGTCAGCACCGGAGATAGATGCTCAGCTAGCTGAATACGGCTATGAATTGGATGACGATAGAGAACTGATTCTGTATCGAGAAATGAGTGCCAATGGGAAAAACATCTGCCGCATCAATGATCGCAGTGTGACACTCGCTACATTTCGGCAAATTGGTCAATTATTGATAAATATTTACGGGCAGCATGATTTTCAGGCAATTTCCAAT
>JAGARS010000049.1 GCA_017622155.1 Peptococcaceae bacterium | reverse complement strand
TTTCATACTGTTTGATTTTTGCCTCCGACAAGGAGCTGCTGTCTCCCAGCAGTTCTGCCAGAACACTCCAGTCATATACGGCTTTCGCTTTTTCAATCAGCACAAATTGTTCACCCAATACTGCCTCTACCGCACCGGCATATTCTTCATAGCCGCTGTCTGCAAAACAGATTTTCGGGCGTTCTGTACCGTCCAGCTCTGCATTGTCAAAAATACTGCTCAGTTTGGCAATACCGCCGGAAATCAAGGTCAGCACTTCTTTCTCACAGGCTGTAGATGCCCCCAGCTCTTTTATCAGTTTCTTTTTCTTATCAGAACGGGAGATTTCTTTGTCACGCAGTATTGGTTCAATTTTATTGAGATTCACATCATCCAGTGTCAAGTTAAAATCCATTTCTTCGTCTTTCAAGCCCTGAAATAGTTCATGCAGACTGGTACTTGCTTCTTTCATCTGTGCCAAGTCCAGTTCCCCATTAAACAGAAAATGACCGCGATGTTTCATCATATGGTGCAGTGCCAGATATACCAGACGAATATCCGGTGTGTCCTCAGTTTCCATCAGGTATTTGCGCAAATGATAAATTGTTGGAAAATCTCTGTGATAATCTTTATCGGTATATGCACTATCTACAAACAGTGCATAAGGCAGTGACGGCTGCTTGCCGTGCTTATCCAGCTTATCCTCCGGCAAATACCGACTCTCTTTCATACGCAGATAAAAACCGTCATCTATTTTATTGATTTCATTGGCGAAAATGCCCTGCAGCAGTTCAATTCTCCAGTTTCTACGTGCCAGACGGCGACGGTTAGTGCGGAACATCCGGCGGTCCTCTGCCGTATCAGCAGTTTCAAACAATCTCACACCCCACAGCGCTTTGCCGTGTGCTCGCAAAATTTCGTAATTTTCATCGGTTACAGCCCATCCCAAAGTGCCTGTGCCCAGGTCTAATCCTAAAAAGTAATCTTTCATTTCAGCCGCCTCCTGTATCGAATACTGTTATATAAATTATAGTTTTATCGTATTTTGGGGTAAAAAAAAAGTCTGCCAAGCAGACCTCTTTTTACCACACACTGTGGGCCACCTACGTGGCGGATTGAATAAATTCTTATTTGAACTTATGATGTAAATTAGTATGGTACTAACTTGTATATTTATTATATACATAATTGTTTATTATGTCAACCATTCTTTGTTCCATTTAACACCGGCACTCTATACAACGCCTTATTGACATACGTATTATCACGTAATAAAATGAAATCGTGAAAAAAGATCATATCATGAAAGACGCGGGGCTGAAATAATTAGATTCCTTGAGAGGAGAATTTTGTATGAAGAAATATTCTTATCCGGCTGTATTTACACCTGAAGGAAATGGTGCTTATTCGATTTATTTTCCTGATTTTGAAAGCTGTTATACCTGTGGGGACTCTCTGGCAGACGGTATTATGATGGCAGAAGATGTACTGGCATTTACATTATACGATCATGAAAAAGAAAATCGCCCTGTACCGTCCCCTTCTAATTTGAACGAGATTGCTGTACAACCGGGCGAATTTGTCAATTATATTGCATGTGATACTCTCGCATACATAAAAATGCATAGCAACAAAGCTGTGAAAAAAACACTTTCTATTCCGGAATGGCTCAACGAAGCTGCCGAAAAAGCCGGTATCAACTTTTCACGTGCATTGCAAGATGCACTGATGAAGCAGTTGAATATTAATTAAAACGGTAATGAAAAAAAGCAGCCTATGAAACAAAATATTAGTGAATCAGCCAATCGAGTAATATTCATATTTAGCAAAAATCTATGTACATTTTCTATTTTTAATGATACACTGTATTTGAATCTATTCGAAGGAGAGAACGCTTATGCCTCATAGAAATAATTGTGCCCATGAACGTAGAAATGTAATCGGTAAAAAGCTGCGCTCTTTGCGTGCGGCGAAAGGTTTATCCACACAAAAACTATCTGAAGTGCTTATGGAACTGACCGGTGTTTACATTGATACATCCAGTCTTTCCCGTCTTGAAAAAGGAAAACGTGTTGTTTCTGACTATGAACTTGTTGCTCTTGCTCAAGTTTTCGGTATCAGTATTTTAGATTTATATGATGAGCCTGTTAAAAATTTATGTTCACATTGCAGAAAACCATTCCCGGAAACCGCTATTATATCTTCTGTGTCAGGAGATGTATTGTGTGCTTCCTGCGCTGCAAAAGAAATCATAAACATTGCCATTTCACACAATAGTCTGACAAAAGATGAGGCAGAAGAAATGATAAAAACTTTGACCGATTTCCTGGATAGTGACACTCCATAAGCTGATGTTCTCCTATATTGCATACTCAAGATGATAAGCCAAAAGCACAGAAAGGTTTTTACTTTCCTGTGCTTTTTTGATTTTTTATTATCACTACATAAATTTTTATAATACCTATATTCAAAGTTGTGCACTTGCGCTTTGCGGTTTACAATATTACAATAGAGTAAGATAATAAAATCATAATATTTAGGAGGTTATTTATTATGTCTAGTTGTAGCGGATGTTCTTCTCAGGGCAGCTGTGATTCCACAAGCTGTTCCGGATGCAGTGTACCACAGAAAACCCAGGCTCAGCAGCTGAGCAATATCAAAAATGTAATTGTAGTAATGAGCGGTAAAGGCGGCGTAGGGAAATCTTCCTTCTCCTCTCTGATTGCAATTGCGCTGAACAAAAAAGGATACAAAGTTGGGATTTTAGATGGTGATATCACCGGTCCAAGTATTCCAAAACTGTTTGGTCTGCACGGCAATCCTCAGATGAGCGAATTTGGTGCTTATCCGATGAAGAGCGAAAACGGTATTTCTGTAATGTCTATGAATCTGCTTCTGCCAAATGATGATGAACCGGTTGTATGGAGAGGTCCTGTTATTTCCGGCGTTATCAAACAGTTCTGGGAAGAAGTAATCTGGGGCGAAATTGACTATCTGGTAGTAGACCTGCCTCCTGGCACCGGTGATGCTACTCTGACCATCCTGCAGAATCTGCCTGTAAATGGTGTATATATGGTAACTTCTCCTCAGGATCTGGCTAATATGATTGTTCGTAAAGGTATCAAAATGGTAGAAATGATGAATATCCCTGTACTGGGTATTGCTGAAAACATGAGCTACCTGAGCTGCCCTGACTGCGGCAAGAAAATCCACCTGTTCGGGGAAAGCAATATCGCAGAAACCTGCACAAACCATAAAGTGCCTCTGATTGGCAAATTCCCGCTGGATCCTCAGCTGGCACAGCTGGGCGATGCCGGTAAAATTGAATCCTACGAAGGCGCTGTACTGGATATTCTGATGGAAAACATCGACGAATTCCTGCCTGTACAGAACTAAAAATTATTATTCCATATGCGAAAGGAGTTTCATTCATGAAATTCGATAGCACAGTAGTAAATGTAAACGATAAAGAAATCGTAATTGTAGCTGTAGACACCGACTTCTTTGGTCTGGAACAGGAACAGAAAGGTCAGCTGGTTCAGGGCTTCTTCCAGTATTTCCAGAAACCTGTTGTACTGATGGCTGTAAACCCACAGGGTGATATGCAGTACTATGGTCGTCCTGACCTGACTGCACAGATTGCACATCTGAAATTCCACGAATTCGTTTGGACAACCAACGAAATTGCTGACTAAGCAGTACAATTTTATGTATGACATAAAAAAGCAGGAGCTGATTATCATATCGGCTCCTGCTTTCTTTTATCTTTTTTAATATTTTTTTAGCTTAATTGTTTTTTACGAGTTTGTTTTATCGCCCCATGCGTCGCATCTGGTTTTGATATGCTTTTGGTTTGCCCAGAATTTCAGACCAGATAATCCCCTGCACAATGCTTTCACCATCTGTTTTTACGATGGCCGCTTGCTGCACTGCCGCTGTTTGCTGCTGTTTCGAGTACTGAATATTTGGATTCAGCTGAATGCGATGTTCACAGTGTTCATCGTTTTCAAATGCATTTTTCAGCGGTTTTACATTGGCTGTCAACGGTTTCACGCTGGCGGTCACTTTGGTGTGCTCTTCCCGTTTTTCACGGTCGAGACGCTGCTCCATCAATGTTTTGGTAGGCAGCTGTGCCGGAGATTTTTTCGCCGACTGCGGCTCTGCTTTTTTCTTTTTCGCTGCACTCTGCATCAGTGTTTTCCCGGCGGATGCCTGTTTTGGCATGGCGCTTTTTGGCGCTGTCTGCTTTTGCACAGGCCGTTTGGCCGGCGCATTGTCGCCATCCGGGTCAAGCGCATCTTCCAAAGACTCCAGAAACTCTGTCAGTGAGCCCATAAAGCTGCCTTCCTGTTTAGAAGCAGGTTTTGGTGCCTGCGGGCGAGCCTGCTGCCCGCCTGTCTGCTGCCGACGCTGAGCGCTTTGCTGCTTTGCCTGATCGCTTTTCTTTTTGCTATCCAGAATAGATATCACTACAAAAGCGATAATCATCAGCCATTCCATATGGCATCACCCTATTCTTTTTCTAATACAGGATTGGTTGCGCTTGCAATGTTGTCACGCATAGAAGTATCTGCCTGTACGTTCAACAGATTGTAATAGTCCATTACACCCATGTTGCCGTTGCGCAGTGCTTCTGCCATAGCGATTGGCACTTCTGCTTCTGCTTCTACTACACGGGCTCTCATTTCCTGTACACGCGCTTTCATTTCCTGTTCCTGCGCCACTGCCATTGCACGACGTTCTTCTGCTTTTGCCTGTGCAATGTTTTTATCTGCTTCCGCCTGGTCAATCTGCAGTTCTGCACCGATGTTTTTCCCTACGTCTACGTCAGCGATATCGATGGACAGAATTTCAAATGCTGTACCGGAGTCCAGCCCTTTTGCCAATACGGTTTTGGAGATGTTGTCCGGATTTTCCAGTACATCTTTATGGCTTTCTGCACTACCTACAGTACTTACGATACCTTCGCCTACACGGGCAATGATGGTTTCTTCACCGGCACCGCCGACTAAGCGGTCAATATTGGCACGTACAGTAACACGTGCAATTGCTTTTACCTGAATCCCGTTTTTCGCCATAGCTGCGATTACAGGAGTTTCAATTACTTTTGGTGTAACAGATACCATTACTGCTTCTTTTACATCACGGCCTGCCAGGTCAATGGCAGCTGCTCTGGAGAAGTTCAGTTCAATCCCTGCACGTTCAGCAGCGATTAACGCATCGATTACTTTGTCTACATTACCGCCTGCCAGATAATGTGCTTCCAGTTTGGAAGTGTCCATATCCAGCCCTGCTTTGATTGCTTTAATCAAAGGCATTACAATTTTGTGCGGCGGTACACGTCTCAAACGCATCCCTACCAGATTAAACAGCCCTACTTTTACCCCTGCTGCCAATGCAGAAATCCACAGCCCAATCGGCACAAAGCGGAAAAATACCATTAGCAGAACAATAATCAGCAATAATGCAATTAACAATCCACCTAAACCTATCATAGTTCTTATTTCCTCCTTTTTTCTACAACCAGCCAGGTGCCTTCTTTATTTACCACCTGTACCGGTTCACCTTTTTCTATAAATTCTCCCCGGGTCACCACATCTATGCGTGTGCCATCTTCCAGCTCTACCGCGCCGGATGGACGCAGTGTTGTAGCTGCAATCCCGTATGCGCCGATATATTCAGCCTGTTCCTGTCTGCCTGCCACATAGCCTTCTTCGGTTGTGAGCCGTTCTCTTACCAGCAGACGGTCAAACAGCTTGCTCTTGCTGAACAGCTTCAGAATAATCGGTGCGCAGACAGCCATAGCCACCAGCACAATGGTCAGATATTTCACTGCAGTGATTACATCCGGTGTAGTCAGGAAAATACTGCCTACAATACAGCCGATGCCGCCTACAGCAAAGATACCAAATCCCGGTACCAGAATTTCTATGAAACATAATATAATCCCTACTATAAACAGAAGCAGGGCAAACCAGCTCGCCATTCCTGCAATCATATGTCCTCCAAAATACAATGCCAGCAGTATAATCCCTGCAATTGCAAAGATACCGACTCCCGGTGTGACAAACTCTATTGCCAGAAGCAATATCCCGGCAGCCAATAAAAGCGGTGCAATATTGGGATTGGTAACAAATCGTGTAATTTTTTCTGCACCATTCATTTCACCATACAGCATACGTGCATCCTGTGCTCCAATGGCTTCCAGCAATGCCTGCTCATCTTCGACCATGCCATCTGCCATGCCAAGCTCTACGGCTCTCTGCGGTGTCAGTGTCAGCAGTTTGCCTGCTTCTATAACACCTTCAATGGCAATGTCTCGGTCTACAAAGGCTTTGGCAATTTCCGGATCGCGGCCTTTATCTTCTGCAATGGCTGCAAATTCTTCACGCCACGGCCCAAGATATTTTTCATCGGCACGTTCGCCGTTAATCAGCATTTCTGCATCACCAATGGTACTGCCCGGTGCCATAATAATCTCATCACAGCACAGCGCAATATACGCTCCGGCTGAAATAGCCTGGTCTTTGACAAAAGCGATTGTACGGATGTCTGTGTCATACAGGATACGTTTCATATCCTGTGCCGCATCTACACGACCGCCCGGTGTATCCAGCACCAGTATAATTACATCAGCCCCTGCTTCTTCCGCCCGTGCAATGTTGCGTTCTAAATAACTGGACAGCCCAAGCTCCACCACATCATCTATGGGAATCATCATGACACAGTCAAATGCATCCTGCTCCGTTTCCGGACTTGCCAATGCCATCGGCACAATGCCCGCTGTGCAGAGCATACACATACAGAACAGCAATAGTCCTGCAATTCTTTTTTTCACGCTTTCACCCCCTGATAGTTTGACGCATTTCAGTCATAAAAAGTTGCATTGCATACATTTGTATATACCCATTTTTAAGCAAATTCAAACACACACTGTGTAATGAACCGTTCTGCTGCATCGTCGTACTGCCATGAAAATATACCGTCGTATGCTTCTGTAGTACACCGAATCTGCTCCATGCCTTTGCCGTGAGATGCTTTATCCGCTTTACAGCTGACAAATACGCCATGCTGCAGTACAGGCGGTGTAATGCAGCTATTTTCCATACGCAGCACCGTATTTCCTGCATCATCAAAAAATAAATCCAGATACAGATACGGATCCGCTCCATTGGCATGCTCAATGCCGTTGTCTATCAGATTGCCCAGCAATGTGCACAAATCAAAATCTGAAATCCGTGACAAGAGCTCCGAGTTTTGCGCACAATGAACCTGAAACTCTATGTTTTTTTCTTTCGCCAAGGCTGCTTTCTGATTCAGCAGAATATTCAGCACTGTCCGGTCATGATATCTGACATCCTGCTGCGGCAGCGCCTCCGACAACTGACGTATATAATTGCGGGCACCGCTGTAATCTGCACATTCCAAAAGCCCCGATACACAGGCAAGATGATTCTTCAAGTCGTGACGATACACACGCTGTGCTTCTATTTGCCGATTCAGTTCTGCGATCTGTTGCAAAAGAAGCTGTGTCACTTCATCATCAGCACCGTCATTCACGTTCGTTTGTGATTTATCGTGAAAATGATTGTAGCCCGCTTTTTCTATATAATACTGCATATCCGGCTGTTGGCCAGCCTCGCACTGTTCTGCAGAATCTAATAAATAAACGCCGTTTCCGGCAATGACTGTACCAATCATTGTAAGCTGTTTCCCGGTCAGCGCAGTGTATTGTGCACAGAGTTCATCTGCATAAGCAGCATCTACCGTACCGAGCAATTGATAGTCTTCACCGCCGGTTAGTGCCCAATGTGTGCAATCGTTTTTGGTTTGTTCGGCTAAAGCCGCCGCTGCCGGATGAACCGGAATTTTATCTTTGTACAGCACCATTGCACAGCTGCTGGCTTCTGCAATCTCATGACATTCCGATACCAGCCCATCGCTGATATCATTCAAAGCATGCAGATGCACACCTGCCAGACTGTTCAATACCGCAATTTCGTGACAGCATGGCTCCGGCTGATAATGGCAGCGCATCAATGCCGTATATAACGCATCGGGAAACGCAGAATTATCCCGCAGCACCAGTTCCAGGCCTGCACGGCTTCCACCTAAAGCACCTGTCACAAAAACCGCATCCCCAACTTTTGCATCTCTGCGCAAATGCAGATTCTGCTGCTCAACAAGACCAAGCACCGTCACATTGATACAAAGCTTGTCCGCACTTGCAGTAGTATCACCGCCAATCACATTCACACCATAGCGGCTGCAAATGTCCCCGATTCCGCGATACAGCTCCTGCCACTCTGTCACTGTATAATCCGGTGGAAGCGCTGCAGATACCAATATATGCGTCGGTGAGCCGCCCATAGCCGCTATATCACTGAGATTCACCGCCACGGCCTTATATCCAAGCTGATAAGGGGTTATTTTTTTACGAATAAAGTGAATATCTTCTACCATCAAATCACAGCTTACCAGCTGATAATGGGTATCACTGTACGGCAGCACTGCACAATCATCACCAATCCCCACCAGCACAGACTCCGGGTTGGGAAAAGGAAGGTCAATCAAATCAATAAGCCCAAACTCTCCAAGCGTCTGCATATTCATAAAATGCCCCCTCATTTTGTCGTGCGTATTTCAGTTTTCTGCTTGATTGCAGGCTGCCTGATTCAAGGCAGCTATCATGCGTTCCAGCACCGCATGCACCTGACTCGTACTAGGCCCGCGATTTTCTACTGCACCATCTGCGCCAAACCATACGCGGTTTTCTACTTCATCATCGCCTGTTCCTTCAAGCCATGTATGGGCAAATCCGTCTATAGGCGGCATATCGCACAGCAGTGCCCCATCCGACAGAGCAACATATTCCAGTTTGCCGGATCCATGGTACACGGTCATATATTTGCGAAATCGTAACGGCGCAGAATGATGTACTGTATCCTGCGCCGCATGATATGCTGCAAGCTCCAGCGATAAAACACTCAGCACGCTGTTATCTAAAGATGCACCGTCCTGACCATTTTCTTCTTCTAGATGGTAGCCATTCTCTGTGCGCATTATTTTATAAAATTCCATGAGTCTTCTCCTACTTTACTTTAATCAACGCTGTCTTTCAAAATCATATCTCATTATACAAAAATAGACCACACTGCATACAGGTGATCTATTTTTACTTGCTATTGCTTATGCTTCGCCTCGCAACGGTACAATACAGATAAATTCCATCGGCACATCGCCTTTGTTGACAAAGCAGTGTTCCTCATTGGAAGGCACATACGCACATGTCCCCTGTTCAACCGGATATTCCTGCCCGGAAATCATAACTGCACCGGTCCCTGAAATTACATAATTGATATGCGGCCAGTCGTGGGTATGGGTAGGGGAATACCCTTCCACTTCCAGTGTCATTACACGCAGTACATAATCCTCCCAGCCCTGTTCCGGCCCAATAACGACCTGTTTTACAGCACCTTTGGCACCGCCTGGAGTCATATCAATTTTCGGTAAATCATTATATTTTCCAACAAACATTGTTATCACCTCATACAATTATTTTTCGCATACACAGCATGCTTTTCTCTCTTATTATAACAATAATTGCCTCGAAGATAAACAAAAATCTGAAAATAAATGAAATACTCTTTTTAATAATTTAAACGAATACGATCTGACACCATTGCTATAAATTCGGCATTGGTAGGCTTGCCCTTTTGCAAATTGATGGTATAGCCGAAATATTCCGTCATTAAATCTACATTGCCCCGTACCCAGGCCAGCTCTATCGCATGACGAATTGCGCGCTCCACACGATCCGGCGATGTATCGTATTTTGCTGCTACTTTTGGATAAAGCTCCTTTGTAATGTTGCCGGTCAGATTTTCATCAGCCAGTACACGTAAAATGGCATCGCGCAGATACTGATAACCTTTTACATGAGCCGGAATGCCCATTTCATGCATCAGCTCTGTTACCACCACTTCTAACGGCTTGCGACGGGGTTCCTGCCTGCCCATCTTCACACTCTGATAAGCTGCTCTCGGCTCAGCTGCCATAATCGTATCATCATTTGCCTGCTGATAAATCCCATAACCATACCCGCTGCGCCCGATATCTACAATTCTCTCATATAAACATTCCAAATCAAACGGCTTCACGAGATAATCCATAGCGCCTTTCAGCATAGCACGCTCTACCATATAATCACTTGTCATTCCGGATAAAATGATTACTTTTGGCCTCGGGCTCATTCTCTGAATACGATCCAGTACCGCAATGCCATCCATGTGCTTCATCATCATATCTAAAAGCAGAATATCCGGCTTTTCACTGCGTACCAAATCAATGCAGGAAAAACCATCTTCTGCGTAACCAACCACTTCAATATCTTCTTTTGATTGCAAATATGCACCTACCATTTCTGCATATTGCCGATTGTCATCTGTGATTGCCACTTTAAACATAGTTCTGCCTCCTATAAATGTATATATTATCCATGTAAAATATTTACTGTTTGTAGTATACTATATCTTCCATAAAATTACAACATCAATTTCTAATTTTTTCTATTATTTTTTTTATTTTCTTTTTCAGATGTTAAAATGGTTAAAAAACGACAAAAACCCCGAAATTCACATTTCGAATTTCGAGGTTTCTACTTATACTTCATCTATCATAAATGTATTGTCATCGTTTTTGCCGCTTTGATTCAGCCACTCTATTACAGGCATCACATCAGTATCTGTGGTAAAGCATGCACGTACTGCCTGTTTCAACGGCACAGCTTCCGGTGCAGTCCACTGAAATAAAGACATCACAACAAAAAACACACCAATTGCACCTGCCATCTGTATACATAGACGCAATAAATAACGTGCCATACATATATGCCCTCCCCCCGTATTATAGTATCTAACATACTATATCGGAAAAAGAACGTTTTTATGCCTCCTCCACAAGCATTTCATCATAATATCCCAAAAATTTAAAATATTCCAGCTGGCTGTTTAAATCATTCAGCAGCCACCGCACCTGATAATCGGACGGCTTGCCTTCAATATCAAGATAAAACATATACTCAAATTTCTTTTCAGGATACGGGCGGCTCTCCAGTTTGCACAAATTCAGATTGTTCAATGCAAATTTATGCAGAATATGATACAGAGAACCCGGACGATGGGGCACGGTAAAACACAAGCTGATTCTGTTGGCGCTCGCCGAAAAGCCCGGTTTCTTGCTAATGCAGATAAATCGTGTAGCATTGCCGCTGATATCCTGTACATCAGACTTGAGCACAGACATATTATAAAGCTTTGCACATTTTTCAGAAGCCAACGCAGCATAATGAGGATTATGGGATTCTGCCACAAATTTGGCTGCCATAGCCGTATTGGCATATTCATGAAACGTAATATTGCGATACTGTTCTCTCAGCTGTACACACTGATCCAAAGCCTGTACATGGGAATACACATCCGTTAATGCATCCATAGATGTTTCATCGGCAGTCAGTAAATTGTGCCGCACCAGCACCTGCGTATCTTTAATAATATAAAAATCATGACGGCGCATCAAATCATATACCTGAGCCACCGAACCTGCTGTGGAGTTTTCTATCGGCAGCACACCATAATCTACACGGCCATCTTCTACCGCCTGGAAAACTTCTTCAAAATGCGTATAATACTGAATCTCCGGATTTGCAAAAAACTGCTCCGCAGCCTGATTAGAGTAGGACCCTTCCACCCCCTGGCACGCTACCCGTGCTGCTGAAGGAAATTCCGCTTCCGCCAGCATAATCTGGTCCAGTTCTGTCAGATAAGCACCGGTCTGCATTGGCTGCTGGTCCGCAGTTTCCAAAAGTGACATAATCATCTGCTCACTTTCCATTACCAGTGTCTTTCGTTCCGCATATAACTGTTCTATCTCCCGTTCCATCGCAGCAATCTGCTTCTGAAGATTATGAATCTGATCTCTCTGCAATTGTTTTTGATTCATATCACAGCATCCTTTCCATTTATGCAACCAATACAATATCTGATATCATTGCTGACGATTCCGATAATCACAAATTTCAGCAATGATACGCTCGCCATATCGGCGAATATGCTCTTCACCCAAGCCTTGAATCTGATGCAACGCAATCATGCTGCTTGGCTGATACTCAGCCAGCGCATAAAGCACCTCATCACTTAAAATCCGATAAGATGGCACACCCTCATCCATCGCTATCATCAAACGCATGGTGCGAAGCACATTTAATAATCTTTCATCCACTGCCTGTATCACCGGCTTGCCCAGGCTCACCTCGCAGCAGTTGCTGCAGGCATTGCAGGTGCTTTTCGCAGTTTCTCCAAAATATTGCAATATATACTGCCGCAAGCAGCTGCTTGCAGAAGCATATTGTACCATATCTTCCAGCTTGCCCAGCTCAAATGCCAGGCGTTCTTCGTTTTTACTGTTTTGCTCCAGCAAATAGCGATTGATATGTACATCCGAATAAGAAAAAAACAGCACACAAAGGCTTGGCAGTCCATCACGCCCTGCTCGCCCGATTTCCTGATAATAGGACTCTATATTCTTAGGCAGATTATAGTGTACCACATATCTTACATCCGGTTTATTAATCCCCATCCCAAAGGCATTTGTGGCTACGATTAGATTCACTTTTTCTTTCAGGAAACAATCCTGATTTTCGTTGCGTTCCCAATCTTCCATACCGCCATGATATCGCACTGCCTGAATACCGGCACGGCGAAGCATATCCCATATCTTGTCTACTTCTTTACGTGTATTGCAGTAAATAATGCCTGCCTGATCATGATGGTTTTGTACAAAGGTCAGCAAAGCCTCTTTCCGATTCCGATCTCGCTGTACAGACAAAATCAAATTGGCACGATTAAAACTGGCTCTGTATATGTTAGGACGCACCAGCTCTAAACGAGTGATGATATCTTTACGAGTTTCTTCCGTTGCAGTTGCTGTAAATGCCGCCACGACAGGTCTTACAGGCAAACTGCGGATAAACTGGCTAATCCCGTGATAGCTTGGCCGAAAATCGTGCCCCCACTGCGATACACAGTGTGCTTCATCTACCGCCACCAAAGAAATCTTTTGTCTGCGCAAAAGCGACACAAACTCCCCCGAACGCAGCCGTTCCGGTGCTACATACAGAATTTTTATTTCATTGCGCAGAATTTGTGCACGAAGGTTCTGATATTGCATCTCATCCAGCATGCTGTTCATACATGCAGCAGGAATGCCCAACCGTAAAAGCTGGTCCACTTGATCTTTCATCAGAGAAAT
>JAGARS010000048.1 GCA_017622155.1 Peptococcaceae bacterium | reverse complement strand
TATACACCACGGGATTTCATACCAACTACACGGTTTTCTACGATATCTACGATGCCGATGCCGTGTTTGCCGCCCAGTGTGTTCAGTTCAGTAATGATTTCGGATACTTTCATCTGTTTGCCATTCAGTGCAATCGGAACCCCTTTTTCGAATGTCAGGCTGATTTCTTCGCCTTCATCCGGTGCATTTTCAGGAGATACGCTCAGTACCAGCACGTTGTCAAAGTTTGGTGCCAGTGCAGGGTTTTCCAGTTCCAGACCTTCATGGCTGATATGCCACAGGTTGCGGTCACGGCTGTAGCTGGTAGCTGTGGAGAATGGCAGGGAAATGCCGTGTGCTTCGCAGTAAGCGATTTCGTCTTCACGGGACTGCATATTCCACAGCTCATTCATACGCCAAGGCGCGATAATTTTCAGGTCAGGAGCCAGTGCTTTGATACCCAGTTCAAAACGTACCTGGTCGTTGCCTTTACCGGTAGCACCGTGGCAGATTGCCACAGCACCTTCTTTGCGTGCTACTTCTACCAGTTTTTTTGCAATCAGAGGGCGTGCCATAGAGGTGCCCAGCAGATATTTGTTTTCATATACAGCGCCAGCCTGTACACAAGGCACGATGTATTCATCACAGAATTCATCTACTACATCTTCAATATACAGTTTGCTTGCGCCGGAATACAGTGCGCGTTCTTCCAGGCCGTCCAGTTCTTCGCCCTGGCCTACGTTTACGCAGCAGCAGATTACATCATAATCAAAATTTTCTTTCAGCCATGGAATAATGGTGGTGGTATCCAGACCACCGGAATATGCTAATACAACTTTTTCTTTAGACATTGTTACATTCTCTCCTTAAAATATTATATAATTGCGGGACGCCGAGGACGTCGTCCCCTACATATATGCATAACTAAATGACGCAGGAAAAATTTCGTGCCGCAAGGCGGCTTTTTAATTTATGAGCGACGCGTACCGAGCGTACGCAAGGCGAATCAATTGGAAAACAACACAGCGAGACGGAATTTTAACAAGTCATTACATTACAGAAGCCATAATCGCCTTGTGCGCATGCAGCCGATTTTCCGCTTCGTCAAATACAACAGACTGTGCGCTTTCCATTACTTCGTCGGTTACTTCCATACCGCGATATGCCGGTAAGCAGTGCATAAAGATTGCATCCGGTTTAGCCAATGCCATCATCGCATCGTCTACCTGATAGCCCACAAACGCTTTTTTGCGGATTTCTTTTTCTGCTTCCTGACCCATACTTGCCCATGTATCGGTGTAAACAACATCCACACCTTTCACTGCTTCTTTCGGGTCGTGCATCACGGTAACACTGCCGCCGGATTCAGCTGCATAGCTTTGGGCCAGTGCTACGATTTCCGGATTTGGCATATACCCGTCCGGGCAAGCCACTGTCACATCCATCCCCACTTTGGCACAGCCAATCATCAAAGAGTGGGTCATATTGTTGCCATCGCCAACATAGGCAAATTTGATGCCTTCCAGTTTGCCTTTGTGTTCCTGAATGGTAATCAGGTCTGCGATAATCTGTGTTGGGTGATAATCATCGGTCAGCCCATTGATAACCGGAATATCTGCATATTCTGCCAGTTCTTCCACATCAGCGTGGCTGTAGGTACGAATCATAATACCGTCCAGATAACGGGATAATACACGTGCGGTATCTTTGATCGGCTCACCGCGGCCAATCTGTAAGTCATTGGTGCTCAAAAACAGCGCACTGCCGCCCAGCTGGTACATACCAACTTCAAAAGATACTCTGGTGCGTGTGGAGGATTTCTGGAAAATCATCCCCAGTGTTTTGCCTTCCAGAATCGGAGTAGGAATCCCTGCTTTCTGTTTGGCTTTTAAATCAATCCCCAGGTTCACCATTTCCTCGATTTCCTGTCGGGTAAAATCTTTTAATGTTAAAAAGTCTCTGCCTTTTAAGCTCATACTGTTCAACTCCTTGTGTTTCTCTGCACATCATTGAATAATCATACATCATATGGTATAAAAATTCAATACTCAAATCCAGAACTTTCTAAAAAATTTCTATATTTTATCCATTTACAGTCGCTTCACCTATATTAACAGAAAAACCGCCGCAGTGCAATCACTACAGCGGTTTTCTGTATATTTTTCATTTTTATTATACAGTTATGTCAGTACAAATCTTATTTCTTTTCTGTCTTTTCTCGTTCCAGTACAATCTGTGCAATATTTACTGCGTGGTCACCGATACGTTCCAGATTGGAGAGCATATCCAGATATGCAGCCCCTGCAGTAGCACTGCATGCACCTGCATTCAGACGTGTAATATGACCTTTGCGCAAATCTGCTTCCATACGGTCTACTTCGTCGTCCATATCAATTACTTCGCGAGCCAGCAATGCATTGTTGTTGCGCAGTGCCAGTAAGCTGTTGGATACAGCCTGCTGTACAGTTTCCATCATTTCACGCAGACCATCGTTGGCCACATCGGAAATCTCGATTTTGTTCGCCATGCAGTAATCGGTCAGTTCTACCAGGTTTTCTGCGTGGTCACCGATACGTTCCAGATCGCCCACTGCCTGCAGGATCGTGTAGCTGCGTTCAGACAGAATATGGTCTAAATCGTGGTTGTGAGTCACTTCTACTACATAATTGGTAATGGCCTGTTCCAGCATGTCCACTGTTTCTTCGCGGCGCAATGCTTCTGTTTTGTCGTCTTCCCCGCGCAGCAGATAATAGTCAATGGCATATTCCAGCGCATCACTTGCCATATGACCCATGTGCAGCAGTTCGCGACTGGCACTGGATAATGCCATAGGCGCGCTGCTCATCAGACGGCGTTCCAGATATTTCGGCTGTACGTTCCAGTCGAAGTGTTCTTCTTTTTCCGGAATCAGTTTGCATACTAGCTTGTCCAGTACACCTACAAACGGCAGGAATAATAATGTATTGGTAATGTTAAACATCCCATGAGTGAACGCCACCTGCATTTTTACATTCATCAGTTCCCAACCGCCAACAAACCCGGCCACCAGTTCCAGCATAAACGGGAAAATCCCCAGCACGAACAACGGCAGGAAGATGATTGTCCCTAATGTATTAAACAACAGGTTGATAAAAGAAGTACGTTTCGCATTGATGGTAGTACCCAAACCTGCCAATAACGCAGTTACAGTGGTACCGATATTACTACCGAACAGCATTGGTACTACCTGATTGTAAGTCATAACACCCTGATAAGCCAATTCCTGCATGATACCAATAAAAGCACTACTGCTCTGGATAGCTGCTGTTAAGATTGCACCTACACCTACACCCAGCAGAATATTGTCTTCTACAAACAGCATCAGATTGGTGAACTGCGGGAATTCAGCCAATGGTTTCAGCCCCTGCCCCATAACATCCATACCATAGAACAGTAAACCAAACCCTAAAATAACAGTCCCCAGATGAGTTAATTTTTCTTTCTTGCAGAAGAAGAGAATAAACGCACCTACGAACACAATCGGCAATGCATAATCGGAGAATTTGAAACCGATTAAGAAAGCGGTTACTGTGGTACCGATATTGGCACCCATAATTACCCCAATAGCCT
>JAGARS010000047.1 GCA_017622155.1 Peptococcaceae bacterium | reverse complement strand
GTCATAGCCCAGCAGATCAAACCGTGCAATACCCACTGTAGCGCAAATCAGTGCCACAATCACTGCGCAATGATTCATTTTGCGGAACAATGCCTTGAAGTCGTGCTCGATAATCACCTGACACACCATATGAATCAGGATAGCAAATACGATAATCCCAAAATAGAAGAACGCTTTGTCCCCCACGGCGTAGAAGATAAATCCGCCGCCCAGTGCACCTACAAACATTAAATATGCTTTTACAAACGGCTCGGTAATCGGATAGATTAAAGATTTTCCGGTGGCTTCGCTTGGACGTTTCTGATACAAAAACCACGCCAGTACCGCAAAGCCAATGCCGATTGCCAGCAGCGTCACCAGCATAGAAGTGCCCATAGCCGGAGCTGTCATAAACATTAAGTAGCGGGTGCTGTAATCAGCCAGAAGTGCAATCATGGCACACAGCGGCGAGAAGTTCAGCATCGCCATCGGGAATTCAAAATTGAATGTGGCGAAGAAAATTTCGCCCATATAAGCCATTACTACTGTCGCCAGCGGAATGCCGAAGTGCATTACCAGCATCAGTGCCAAATGGGTCAGCACTGTACCGGTCAGCTGCCCTGCCAGCACCGAAATACTGTATGCCGCCAGGCTCAGTACAAAAATGTTAAGCACATGGCGCGCAATACCGCCCAATGCCAGCCCTTCGCCCAGGCCGTACATCACAACCATCAGCATGCTCACTGCCAGCATGATAAGCATCAGCGCCATATTCATCGCAAAGCCTACACCATACTGATTGATAAACAGTCTGGTACGATGAATCGGCTGGCTGTGATAAAAGTTTACCTGACGCTTGTGCTGCAGATAAGCAAACATCACACAGCCCAGAATCATAGACAGCACCACTGCCGACAAATACAGCGGAATCATGCCTTCGGCACTCATCCAGCGGGCAATCTGCGCTACATTCTGCCAGTGTAAATCTGCCGGAATGGTGTAGTGTGAAGCATCAAAATTCATGCCGTTCAGATACAGAAGTGTAAATACCGGGCCTGCAAAGAAATATACCACACCGCATGCAAATGCCAGCCACCAGTAGCTTCCCAGTGTATGACGCAGCAGGCTGCTTTTTTTGTTTTGCTTTTTACTTTGCTTTTGATTCTGTTTCGGATTCTGCGCTTTAGTAGATAAGCTGTTCTGTGTCATAGCCCAGCACCTCCATTTCTGTAATAAAGATTTCTTCTAAGGTCAGCGGCAACAGTTCGTAATACAACGGCTCCATAGCTTTCAGTGCCCCATCGGTGGCATCGGCATGGCCCCGCACCACCAGAATGGACAGATTGCCCCGCTGCTCGTATGTGACTACATCCAGATGGGCAAAGTCTTCTCTGGCTTTGGCTGTGCTGAATGCGCACTGCACCTTGTGAATATCGCCCTGCAGGCTGCTCAGATCGCGGTCGAATACCACACCGCCCTGATGCAAAAGCCCGATATGGTCGCAAATATCCTCCAGCTCACGCAAATTGTGCGATGCGATAATCGGTGTCATCCGGTTGTCCAGCACCGCGTAGGGCAGCAGTCGATTCACAGTCTGTCGCATTACCGGTTCCAGCCCATCAAATGTTTCATCACAGAACAGGAAATCCGGCTGACAGGACAATGCCAGTATGATATGGGCCTGTTTCTGCATCCCTTTTGAAAAAGTGGAAAGCTTTCTGGATGGATCCAGACGAAACATTTCAGTCAAATGATAAAACTGCTCATACGAGAAATTTTTATAAATTGTAGCAAAATAATTTGCCATTTCTTCCATGTTGCTGTTTGGAAAGAAAAACTGGTCATCGGAAATATAAAAAATCCGCTGCTTTAATTCCTCATTTTCGTATACCGGCTTGCCGTCAATCAGAATTTCCCCGGCATCCGGCCGATAAATCCCTGCTAAAAGACGCAGAAATGTAGATTTCCCGGCGCCATTGCTGCCAATGAGCCCAAAAATAGAACCCCTTTGAATCACAGTACTTGCATCTTTTAATGCCACAATTTTGTCAAAAGATTTGCACAATCCTTTTACCACAATGGCATTCTCTGTATTATCCTGCACAGTATCATACATGGTCATGCCAATCGTCCCCCTTTTCTGCTCCATATACCTGTTCAATCACAGCCAAAAGTGCTTCCTTTTCCACTTCCAGCTGCTTCAATTCAAGACTCAGTGATTTCAGCTGTGCCAGCAGCTCTGTCTGCTGTACACTGCGCAATTCGCCAAGGCTGCTTCCCACAAAGCTGCCTCTGCCTTTCAGCGAATAAATAATTCCTTCCCGTTCCAGCTCAGCATAAGCTCTCTGGATTGTATTGGGATTAATGGCCAATTCCTGTGCCAGCTGCCGCACACTTGGCAGCTGCGCATCACGCTCCAGCACGCCGGATACAATCAGCGTTTTTACATTTTCAATAATTTGCTCATAAATCGGCGTTCGGCTTTTATAATCAATCAAAATCACAGTCTTACCCCCCCCTCCCATAATTTTACAGTTGCGCATACGACCCTTCCAGCATTGCTTTCAGTTTCTGTAATGCACGATAAAGTCTGCTCTTGATTGTATTGATATTTTCCTGCAGAATCTCTGCTATTTGCTTAAAAGAAAACCCGTCAAAATATCGCAAAAACACCACCGATTTTTCTCCCACCGGAAGCTGCGCAATAGCCCGATGCAAATCAATATCGGTATATGCAGCCTCTGTACCGCCATCCATTTCCCAGATTGGTACACTCGGCTTTTGCCCGCGCAAAAAGCTTACCGCCTCATTGCGCACAATCTGGTACAGCCAGGTAAGCGCATATTGCGGCTCTCGCAAACTGCCGCAATGCTTCATCGCCTTGTATGCACTCTCCTGCACAATATCCAGTGCATCCTGTTCATTACACACATATTTATATGCCATACGATACAACCCGCTGTAATGCAGATTGATCAGCTGCTCCATCATCTCTTCCGGTGACTGCTCGTTCAACACGTTCTGCTGTTCCACCGCAGACCCTCCTTTTCGCTATCTTGTGTATTATCCGTATTAGGTGTATTAGTTCAATTAGTACACCTTGAGTATAGCATGATTTACCACAATGTCAATAGAGATAAAGAAAAAACATGAAAAATACATAGAAAAGAGGCGCCTGCCCAATTATGGATAAGCGCCTCAAACCGCTTCTTATATTTAAGTAACATTTAAACTGTCTATCGTCCCAATTTCGTACAAGACTATAAAACCAAGAAAAACCCCCTAAGAGATAC
>JAGARS010000046.1 GCA_017622155.1 Peptococcaceae bacterium | reverse complement strand
GGGTTTGCAGAAATTTTGTTGTGGCTTTCTAGTTTAAAATTCATCATAATTTGAGTGCTGAATATTTAATTCTTTTTGGCTCGCATACCATCAGCTTCGCCTGGCAAAGAATCAAATATTCAGCACTGTACTTTATTTACAAATTAATGTTTACAAACTCCCGAATTTTCGTTAAAATTTACGCAAGTATGTATCATAGGGGGAGTATTATGAGCAGAATGTATTTAGACAGTGCCCAGAAGGGACAGGACACCATTGATGCGCTGTATGCCAAACTGGCAAATCGTCTGGCGGCCAACCCGAACGGGCTGTGTCCGGTAGAAAGTGTACAGGCATTTTTGCGTCTGGCGCATAGCCAGAGCTGCGGGAAATGTGTACCTTGCCGTATTGGGCTGGGTCAGCTGGTGCAGATGATGGAGGATGTGCTGGACGGTACAGCCGATATGCAGACACTGGCACTGATCGAAAAAACAGCAGAAAGTATTTATCTCACAGCTGATTGCGCCATCGGATATGAGGCAGCAAGAATGGCGTATAACAGTGTAAAAGAGTTTAAAGATGATTTTACAGCCCATATCAAAGAAGGCAGATGCCTGGGCAATCTGAGTCAGAGCGTGCCATGTGTATCGTTCTGTCCGGCGAAGGTAGATATTCCGGGTTATGTGGCACTGGTAGGGGAAGGCCGTTACAGCGATGCGGTACAGCTGATTCGCAAGGACAATCCATTCCCGACAGCTTGTGCCTTTGTGTGTGAACACCCATGTGAACACGACTGCCGCCGCAATATGGTGGACGATGCCATCAATATTCGCGCGTTGAAACGCTATGCGGTAGACCATGCAGAAGATGTTCCGGCACCGGCAAATGCACCGTCTACCGATAAAACTGTTGCCATTGTAGGCGGCGGCCCAAGCGGTATGACTGCGGCGTATTATCTGCAGCTGATGGGGCATCAGGTAACCGTGTACGAACGTCTGGCACAATTAGGCGGTATGATTCGCTACGGCATTCCAAGCTATCGACTGCCGAGAGAACGCCTGGACGAAGATTTGAACCATATTTTATCTACCGGTGTTGAAGTAAAATACAACGTAAACGTAGGTACTGATATAACACTGGATGAACTGAAAGCACAGTACGATGCTGTATATCTGGCGATTGGTGCCCATACCGATAAAAAGCTGCGCATTCCGGGTGAAGATGCCAATGGCGTTATGAGTGCTGTGGAAATGCTGCGCCGAATTGGCGAAAACAATCCGCCGGATTTCAAAGGCAAACGGGTTGTAGTAGTAGGCGGCGGCAACGTGGCTATGGACGTAGCGCGGTCCTCTGTACGTCTGGGTGCGGAAAATGTGTATATTGCATATCGCAGAAGAAAGAAAGATATGACAGCGCTGCCGGAAGAAGTGGAAGGTGCAATTGCAGAAGGCTGTGAAGTGCTGGAAATGTTTGCGCCGGACAGTGTAAAAGTGGATGAACAGAATCAGTGCGTGGCTATGTGTCTGCGTCCGCAGATGGCAGGCGCCATTGACAGAAGCGGTCGTCCGTCTCCGGTAGATGCACCTGCACCAATTATGGAACTGGCCTGCGATATTGTGGTAGTAGCCATTGGGCAGAATATTCAGTGGGAATATTTTGACGAAAGCGGTATTCCATGCAATCGCGGCACCATCGCAGCCGGAGATGATACCATCATCAATGGTGTGGACGGTGTATTTTCCGGCGGGGACTGTGTGACCGGCCCTGCTACTGTGGTACGTGCCATTGCAGCCGGCAAAGTGGCAGCAGTGAATATTGATGAATATTTAGGGTATGTACACAAATTGGATTTCGGTGTGACTGTGCCGGAAGTAACACTGATTGACCGCCCACCTTGCGGCAGATGCAATACAAAAGAACGGGAAGCGGCAGACCGCAAAAATGATTTTGCTATGATAGAATTCGGATTGTCCGATGCAGAAGCCAAGCAGGAAGCGCTTAGATGTCTGCGCTGTGACAAATACGGTCTGGCAAGCCTGAAAGGAGGGTGTCGCTAATGTTAAATATCACAATTGACAGCAAACAAATACAAGTTGCAGAAGGCACCACCATTTTACAGGCGGCCAGAGAAGCCGGCATTGCCATTCCGACACTGTGCTATCTGGAAGGCGTAAATGATATCGGCGCATGCAGATTATGTATTGTGGAAGTAGAAGGACAAAGTCGCCTGGTGCCTTCCTGCAATACGAAAGCAGAAGATGGTATGGTGATTCGCACCAATACGGAAAAAGTACGTACTGCGCGACGCCTCAATACGGAGATGATTCTCTCCCAGCACCATTGTCAGTGTACCACCTGTGTACGCAGCGGAAACTGTGTATTGCAGAAGATTGCCAATGATCTTGGCATTATGGATATTTCCTATCCGAAAAAAATCAAAAATATCACATGGAATCAGGACTATCCGCTGATTCGTGACGAATCCCGCTGTGTAAAATGTATGCGCTGCATTCAGATTTGCAACAAGGTACAGGGCATGCATGCATGGGATGTGGTAAACACAGGCGGTCGTACTACCGTAGGCCTGGCGGATGGTAAAACCATCGATACAACATCCTGCGCATTGTGCGGTCAGTGTATTACCCATTGTCCGGTAGGCGCCCTTAGAGAACGAGACGATACCGATAAAGTGCTGGATGCCATCGCTGACCCGGATAAAATCACCGTGGTACAGGTAGCACCTGCTGTGCGTTCTGCCTGGGGCGAAGATTTAGGGCTCTCTGATGATGAAGCAACCGAGAAACGTATGGCGGCAGCGTTGCGCAAACTGGGCTTTGACTATGTGTTCGATACTAACTTTAGTGCCGATTTGACTATTATGGAAGAAGGTTCGGAACTGGTGCATATGCTGGAGCATCCGGACTGGCATGACTGGCCGTTGTTTACTTCCTGCTGTCCTGGGTGGGTGCGCTTCCTGAAAACCCAGTATCCGGATATGGTAGAGCATTTGAGTACCGCAAAATCTCCGCAGCAGATGTTTGGCGCAGTGGCGAAAACATATTATGCAAAAATGCTTGGTGTAGATGCCAATAAAATTTACTGTGTATCCATTATGCCTTGCCTGGCAAAAAAATATGAATGTGCTGTAGAAGACTTGAAAGATGCAGGAGCAGGCCCGGATGTGGATGTGGTACTGACCACTCGCGAATTTGCACGGCTGATCAAACGCAGTGCCATTGATGCAGCAATGCTTCCGGAAGAGGAGTTTGACAGCCCTCTGGGTACCGGTACCGGTGCTGCTGTAATCTTCGGCGCTACCGGCGGTGTTATGGAGGCGGCTCTGCGCAGTGCATATTTCCTTGTAACAGGTGAAAACCCACCTGTAGATGCATTTACCCAGGTGCGTGGCGGTCACGACTGGAGAGAGGCAAATTTCGATGTAAATGGTATTACATTGCATACTGCAGTGGCCAGCGGTCTGGGCAATACACGCAAACTGGTAGAAGCCATTCGCTCCGGTGAAGTGAAATATGACTTTGTAGAAGTAATGGCGTGTCCTGGCGGATGTGCAGGCGGCGGCGGTCAGCCGATTCACGAAGGCTGCGAATTATACGCAAGCCGTGGGCAGAAACTGTATGCACTGGATGCGGTTAATACGTTGCGGTTCAGTCATGAAAATCCTGCTGTACAGGCAGTATATCGTGACTTCTTCAAAAAACCACTGTCCAACGAAGCAGAAGAGTTTCTGCATACCAATCAAAAATACTGGAACCTGTAAATAGACAGGTGAATAGAAATACAACTTTATATTGCTCCGGCTTTTGTGGCAAATGCGCGACCGGAGTTTGTAACAGAACTTTTGTTGCAAACGAAGACACGCATTCTTGTTCTGCTGAACAAGGGAATCAGGTGAAAGTCCTGGACACTGTATCAAGTGTATCGTTGGGGAATAACACGATACACTTGATATGGTAGCTGTAAGTATGGAGTACATTCTTTTTCTGCGAAAGCAGGTCATTGGGGAAATCCTGAGAAGGCGAAGAATGTGCGAAGATGCAAATGCATCGAGACATATAAGTCAGAAGACCTACAAATGGAGAAGTAAGCGGGTGTTTTTGTGATGCCTTGCTTTATTGCTCTATGCCTGAAAGATGTACAAAAGCGGTAGCATGTATGTGCTGTCGCTTTTTTGTTTGCGAAAACGTAAACACGTCGGAGAAATCAACACTATCAGGCCGTACAACCTGATGGGATTACCCGTGCAAACGGTTTGAATAGAGAAAAATAGGGGAGGTAGAAAACATTGAAACAAATGATGAAAAACAAAAAAACAATTGCTGTGCTGCTCTTGGTCACAATGCTGTTCAATATCATGCCGACAGCAGTATTTGCGGAAGAAAGCACTAGCCCAGCAAGCCCTATAACAGCGTATGTGACCATTGTAGATAAAGGTGAGTTTGCAATTGCTAAAGATGGGAAAACCAAAATAGCACATGTAGAAGTAACCGTTACAGACAGAAACAGTGATGGTAAACTTGATATCGATGAAACATTATATGCAGCACATGAAGCGTATTATCTCGGCGGTGCCGAGGCAGGGTATGCATCTGCAGATAGTTCATGGGGATTAAGCCTTGCAAAACTTTGGGGAGATACCAGCGGTGCTTTTGGCTATATGAAAAATAATGAATATGCTTCTGGATTAGATGATATTGTTGAAAACGATAATCATATTGTTGCATATATTTATCAAGATTCAACAACTTGGTCTGATGTATATAGCTATTTCAATACGGATGCAATTACCGTTTCAACTGGCTCTCAATTAGATTTACAATTAACAGGAGCATATTATGGTCCAATTGAAGGTGCTTTAATTACCATTAATAGCATCTCAGCAGAATTAAGAACTGATGTAGACGGAAATGTAGTTATTCCTTATGACAAGTTTAACACTTCTGAAACAAAAAAATTTTTAGTTTCCGCTAAATCCACTACAGAGTCAATGATTCTTGTACCACCAATTTGCGTTGTAACTTTTGATGAAAACTATGTTCCT
>JAGARS010000045.1 GCA_017622155.1 Peptococcaceae bacterium | reverse complement strand
GACAAACTTGAAGTTGCAGGAGGGAGATTTTCAATGAGTTATTTCGATTACGAAGGAAATAGAATTTTTTATGAAGAAACCGGTGATGGTAAACCTTTAATACTGCTGCACGGAAACACAGTATCGAGCAAAATGCTTGCCTCTGTTATACCTCTTTTTTCGGAAAACTATAATGTAATTATAATGGATTTTCTGGGATGTGGACAATCAAACAGGGTATGTGAGTGGCCGACAGATTTGTGGTATGAATGGTCAAAACAGGTTGTTGCTTTATGCGACCATCTGAACTTCTCAAAAGTCAATCTAATCGGATGCAGTGGTGGAGCTCTTGCAGCTATTAACGTGGCACTTGAAAATCCTGAGCGTATAGATGCAGTAGTAGCCGATAGCTTTGAAGGTCTCAACGCAAATGCATCTATTACGGAGCAGATTCGTATTGGACGCAGTTATGCAAAACAAAACGAAGGATTCTGCTCAATGCTGAAGATGATGCATGGAGATGACTGGGAAAAGGTGCTTGATGCAGATACAGAAGCCGTAGTGAGTCATGCGAAGACCGTAGGAGAGTTCTTTCATCGTCCAATTTCAGAACTTCAGTCCAAGTTGTTATTAATAGGAAGTGCCGAAGATGAAATGTTCCCAAAAGGTCATTATGAGAAACTATTCCACAATATCTGTTCCCAGACCACCTTTGCAGAAAGCTATATTTTCGAACACGGTGGACATCCGGCTATGATGAGTAATATGGAAGAGTTTGTCTCAATGTGCAAAGAATTCTTTGATTAACAAATTTCAATTTACTGAACTGAATAGCACATATTCATAGAAAATGAATAAAAAGGTCAGTTATACACACCCATACTTATCTTGGTCAGAGAGTATCTTTAAAAAAATTTTAGTACAAAATGATAGCCCTGCTGTGATTGTCTCATGGCAGGGTGCTTTTATTGCCGCAATGTTTGTATTGATTCTTGCCGTGGTATGCATTATAATGAATAAAATTTGAAATATTGTGTATCAGGAAGGGATATGGATTAATGAACGAGTTTTTAACAGCGGCATTGCCGTGGGTTGCACTTGGAATTATGTTTGCGCTGTTTGCGGTAAATTATTACGGAAAGGCACATGCTGACAAAAAGGATAAAGAAAAATATGAAAATCTGATGATGGAAGGTATGTGTTTAGGGCTGTGTCTTGGCCTCGTGTTTGGCGGCAGTGGTATGATTTACTGCATGCTGGTAGGGACTGTTGTTGGGATGTTTATTAAGCGAAAAAAGAAAGAAGACGAACAATAAGCGCTTCGCCGCAAGTGGAAAAATACTGAATATTGATGTAAAAAGCCCTGCTGTGATTTTTCACGGCGGGGTTTTGCGTTTCTTTTTGCTTGCAGTTTGTGTGAATTTCTTTTACAATAAAACACAAGGAACTCTTGTAACGGAAAGCAGGGTGAGTGTGATGCGCATGGAACAGCTGAAATATGTGGCGGAAATTGCAAAGACGGGGACCATCAGCGGTGCAGCTAAAAATTTGTATGTGAGTCAGCAGGCGGTGAGCTCCAGTATGAAGCAGCTGGAGGAAGAACTGGGTGTGGAACTTCTGGTACGTGGTGCCACAGGGGTAACCTTTACTACCATTGGTCATGAGGTGGCGGAGTTTGCCCGGCAGATGATGCATCAGCATGATTTGCTCATGAACCGCATTCAATACTGGCAGGATCTTCGGGATTATGACGATTTAAATATCAACATTGCTTCTACTTCCTGTGTGCTGAATGATGTAGTGCCCAATGTATTATCCCGGCTGGATTATCTGAACGCTAAGGTGACTATGCAGGTGGCGCTTTTGAATGAATCGCGTGAAGTAATGGAGCAAGTGAAGGCGAATAAGTATGACATCGGTTTGGTAACCTTGAATGAGGAACTGCTGCAGGAGCGCTGTGCAGAATATGGGCTGCAGATGGAAATCATTGCGCGGGATGAAGCGGTGCTTGTAACGGAGCAGAGAACAGTAGGTGCGGAAAAAAGCCGCATCAGTTATGAAGAAATGCCGTTGTACCAGCAGTCTGTGTTTAATCTGGAAATTCATCCAAAATGGCAAGCGCTTATGAGTAACGGGATATCCATGTCCAATGATATCAATTTTCATCGCAAAATGATGCATGAACGGGATGCCATTGTAACCATGCCCAATATTGCCAGCAAAAAGTTTTTTAACAAGAGCAAATACAAGGTGCTGATGTTTGCCGATGAAACGGTGGATATTGTACATGCCGCTGTATATTGTGCCGAATGCAATCCGCAAATGAAAGAGATTATATCTTTGATTCGCCAGGAGATTCTCTCCTGACGAATTTTTTTATTGCAGATTTTTATTGGCAAGCTACAAGTATTGCTTGTATCTGTGCGAAGTGTACAAACTTTGCTTGATTTTCAAATGTGCTTTGCTGCGCTATAATGTAGATATAGTTTTTTATATCAAGAAAGGATGATACAAGTATGTTAAGAAGTAAAGGCTTAACCGACAAAGTAATTGTACTGGGTATTGACGGTATGGACCCTCGTTTCTCCAAAGCAATGGTAGACGAAGGCAAAATGCCAAACCTGAAAAAACTGATTGAAATGGGTGCTGCACGTGAAGACTTAGTGCTGTTAGGTGCTATGCCTACCATTACCCCTCCACTGTGGGCAACACTGGCAACAGGCTGCTACCCAATGACACACGGTATTGTGGACTATGCGATTCCAATCGCTGGCGAACCTGATATGCGTATGGAAGCTTTCCTGTCGCCATTCTGTAAAG
>JAGARS010000044.1 GCA_017622155.1 Peptococcaceae bacterium | reverse complement strand
AAAGTATTAACCGGCATTCGACGCAGCGGCAAATCGGTTATGCTGGAGTTGATAAAAGATGAACTCTTGTCGCGCGGTGTTTGTGATACGCAAATGATTTCAATTAATTTTGAAAATATGAATCATGCGCATTTATGTAATGCGACGGCATTGCATGATGAAATTTTGCGACGCACAGCTAACATACAGGGGAAAATTTATTTATTTTTTGATGAAATACAGGAAGTTTCTGATTGGGAAAAATGTATCAATTCGTTCCGTGTAGAGATGGATTGTGATATTTATATTACCGGTTCCAATGCAAAGCTGCTGTCAGGCGAATTGGCAACTTATCTAGCCGGACGCTATGTAGAGTTTGTAATCTATCCTTTTTCTTTTGCGGAGTTTATGGAATTGTACCGTACTGTATATCCCACATTATCGGATGCGCAATGTTTTCAGCAATATCTTACCATTGGCGGTATGCCGTATCTGAGTAATTTGCGCTATGAGACAGAAGCCAGTCATCAATATCTGCAGGACTTATACAACTCGGTAGAGCTGAAAGATATTGTGAAACGCAATAATATTCGTGATGTAGACTTACTGGAACGGATTGTAGCATATATAACAGCAAATATCGGCACACCGTTTTCTTCTACCTCCATTTCAAAATATTTAAAAAGTGAAGGGCGTGCCGTATCGCCGGAGACAGTGTTGAATTATATAAAAGCATGTACCGATGCATTTTTATTTTATCAGGTGAAACGTCAGGATTTGCAAGGGAAAAAAATTCTGTCGGTCAATGAAAAATATTATGTGGCAGATCACGGTATTCGTGAAGCGGTATTTGGCGGTAATCTGAAAGATATTAATCTGGTTTTGGAAAATATCGTGTATATGGAACTGCTGCGCCGTGGATATCATATAACAGTGGGTAAAATTGCTGAAAAAGAAATTGATTTTGTATGTGAAAAGCAAAATCAGAAATTGTATGTTCAGGTAACATATCTACTGGCATCAGAAGAAACCATTGCACGTGAGTTTGGTGCTTTTCGCGATGTGCAGGATAATTATCCAAAGTATGTTGTATCGTTGGATGAGTTTGATATGAGTCGTGATGGAATCAAACATTACAATATTCGTGAGTTTCTTTTAGCACAGGAATGGAAGTAAGGTGACAAAGGATGAGCACACAGCATATTTGCAAATTGAATCAGGTAAACAAAAGCTATCCGCTGCAGGATGATATACAGCATATATTTTTAGATTTAACGCAAGATTTGCCTCTGAATGGGATAACAGTGCTTCTGGGCAAAAGCGGCTGCGGAAAAACGACTCTGCTGCGTCTGATTGCAGGTTTGGAACAGCCGGATAGCGGGGAGATTACTTTTCTGAAAAATAGCACAGCCTATCAGCCGAAGATTGGTATGGTGTTTCAGGAGAGCCGACTGTTTCCGTGGATGAGTGTGGCGGAAAATATTTTTGTTTCACGTGAAACATTTTCACCGGAAGAAGCCATTCCGTATTTGGAGCTGGTAGGGCTGGATGCCCGGGATTTGCACTCAAAGCCCGATGCACTTTCCGGCGGTATGGCGCACCGCGTGGCCATTGCTCGCGCCCTTGCCTTTGAGCCTGATATATTGCTGATGGACGAGCCCTTTGCGGCACTGGATTATTTTACGCGTATGAGCCTGCAGCAGAAAATTTTAGAGATTCAAAAGAAAACCGGCACAGCGATTATCTTTGTTACCCATCATGTTGATGAAGCATTGCTGCTTGCCGATAGAATATTGGTGCTGGACAAAGGCAAAGCCCCGATGCCGCTGGATATTTCCGCTGCACAGCCGCGTCATCTGGAAGATGCTGCACTGGTGGAATACAAGAAAAAAATTCTGGACTTGCTGTTGTAGATGAAAGCATTTAACAAAAAGAAAAGGCAGATTTGTGATCCAAACGAAAAATCACAATTCTGCCTTCTTTGTTTTGCTATTTTTAATGCAATAAATTATTTACCTTTTCACCAATCTGATTGAGCCATTGCCCGGCGTTTTGTTCCAGATCTACGCCCCAGCGTTTCAGATTGTTGTTGAAAAACTCTTCTGCAGCTTTGATGAGCGGTTCGATATCTTCTGTGAAATTATCGAAGCCGGCGTAACCAATTAGTGTTTCACACAGGCTGTCGGTCAGATGAATCTGCCATGTGTCATCGACACGGCTGAGATTGATGGTGATATCGGCAGAGAATTCTTCTGTACAAGATTCCAGATAAGGCAGGAGCAGTTCCGGATTGTGCAGTGCTTCGTCAATGATATTGTCAATGAGAAGTGAAATATCGGCTCCCAGACGGTGCTGTTCTTCTACATAGCGAATCATATCTGCAATATAATCGCCAACGGCATTGGAGAAATCTTTGTTGTGAATGGTGACATTAGCTATAGCAGTATCCCCGGTTTCTTCAATGCTGTTTATTTCCCAGGAAAGATTGGCCACCATTGTCTCGGCCAGCGGCAGATAAGCCCGGCCTTTGTCTTTGAGCAAGTCGCCAAACAAAAGATATTTATCGCCCTTTCGATTGTTGGTGCATGCATTGAATGTTTCCATATCCAGTTCACGCAGTGCGGTGAGTGCTGTTTGAATGGCATCTTCCGGCGTTTGTGCCTGCCCTTTGGCGCCCTCGGCACCGCATCCGGTAACGAGCATAGCGCAGATTAATGATGTGCTGAGAATATGTTTAAACGGATTCATAAAAACCTCGAGATTATGCTGGAATGCAGCAGATTGTTTTGCAGTACTATTGTATCAGAAAATCGATAGAAATAAAATTCGATTTGGTAAAAAAGTTGTGAAGAAAATGTGAAGATGACATGATTTTAAGGTTATGCTATAATGAAATTGGAAAGGCGGTGGCACAGATGAAGCATTTGACAGACAAACAGATTAGCATATTTACGCTGGCAATGCATTTGATTTTTATTATTGCGATGAAAGTGTTAATCTATGATTATCAGGATGGACTTTTAGTTTTGACGGCGTTTGTTCTTCTGCTGTATTTTATCTTTCTCTTGTGGAGCTATCGAGGCAGAGTCATTGCAAAAGATGTGGTGCGGATTTATATTGGCGGTGTGCTTGTACAGGCCATCATCACCGCAGGTTTTGGCTGGCTTGGCATGCCGGCCGCCGGGTATCTGGGTGAACTGGGGCTGGGCAGTGATTTTGGAATTTTGTTTTATGGTGTGCTGCTTGCGGCTTCGTGTGTGCTGTTGTTGCTGATAAATGTTATTAAGTGGATAGTGAAGAAGGAATGATGACAATGGGAATGATGGAGTATAAAGGTTATGTAGGTAGTATTGAATTTTCGGAAGAAGATAATGTATTTTATGGGAAAATACAAAATGTTAGTGGATTAATTTCTTATGAAGGTGAAACAGAAAGAGATTTATATGTTGACTTTTGTGGTGCAGTTGAAGCTTTTTTAACATTATAAGAAGAATTGTTTTGGAAGGGAGATGGCTTGTATGAGGTTGATACGTACTGAATTCGGACTATTAGGCGGCTTGATTGCATTACCGCTTGCATTTCTTTTGATTTGGCTGTTTAATTCGTATAAGATGGGCAAATTCGGCAAGCCGAAACCACTGAGCCCAACGGTTAGTACAGCAATTGTTTTTGGGATTATTGTTATTTCGATCATATTTGGTTTTGTAGTGTTGAACTTGTTGGGTATTAATCCTTCAAAATAGTAAAGTCTGTTGCATATAAAAACCGCAGTGGAGCATCCGCTGCGGTTTTTGAATTCCATATAGGTTTTTATTTTGTAATCACACGAACGGCAGGAGCTTGTACATTTGCTTCGCCCAATGCTTCGGTGATGGACTGGGTGAGGTCAAAGTATACATCCCAGTAGTCTTCGTTTTTGCACCATGCGCGTACGGTAAATTCCATTGCTTCGTTGGTGCCGCCGGATAAACGCGCAAATGGAGCAGGATCCTGCAGTACCATTTTATTTGCGTTCATAGTATCCATCATAATGTTCTGAATGTTTGCCGGCGCTTCACTTTTCGCACAAGCGAAAGCTAAATCCACACGGCGCAATGGCTCGGTGGAATAATCTACCACATTGGCATTCATCAGTGTACCATTTGGTACAGTCACACGACGATTGTCCAGTGTCATAATCACGGTGTAGAACAGTGTCACTTCTTTTACGGTACCGGATACACCGGCTGCGTCTACATAATCACCAACACGGAACGGTTTGAACAGTACCAGCATGATACCGCCTGCCAGGTTGGAGAGTGCTCCCTGCAGAGCCAAACCAACAGCTACGCCGGCAGATGCAATAACGGCCACCACGGAAGCCATCGGTACACCCATGATGTTGATGATGGTAACGAACAGAATTACATACAGTGCACCTTTGATGGCACTCATAGAGAATGAACGCACAGCACCGTCCAGTTTATCCATGCCGCGGTTTTTGTCCAGAGTGTTCATCACTTTACCGATTAAGAATTTCCCTACGATAAATACAACAAGTGCACCTAACAGTTTTGGCACAATGATTGCGCACCATGCCATGAATTGAGTCATCAAGATTCCAATACTTGGGCTCATAACAATTCCTCCTTGTAAAATTAATTATTTTTTAGCTGTGTCGCATATTTTTCAAGCAGCGCACAGCCTTTGTCACGATGTTTTTGACTGTGAATGTGCAGCACCAGTTTCTTGGCTGATTCATCCACTGTTTTAATAGTAATGGTGTTGTCGGTCTGCTTGAAGGCAGTGATGTGCTCCATCAGTACGATGGCATCCTCGCCTTTAGAGCGTTCCAGAAAAATACCTTTATCAGCAATGAGAATGCCTACAGGGTCTTT
>JAGARS010000043.1 GCA_017622155.1 Peptococcaceae bacterium | reverse complement strand
GCTGATTCATCCACTGTTTTAACGGTAATGGTGTTGTCGGTCTGCTTAAATGCAGTGATGTGCTCCATCAGTACGATGGCATCTTCGCCTTTGGAGCGTTCCAGAAAAATACCTTTGTCGGCGATGAGAATGCCTACAGGGTCTTTTTCATCGATGCCTTTGTGCCCGGCACATTTGCCAAAGCAAAGCAGACAGTCACGGGAAGTTTTCTTTTTTAATTCTTTGTATTGTGCTTTTTCGTAAAACATAGCACACCTCGCATTAGTAACTTAAAATTTCAAAGCCGTCTTCGGTAATCAGAATGTGATGTTCCCATTGAGCAGAATCTTTGCCGTCTTTGGTATAAGCAGTCCAGCCGTTGTCTTTGTCGATAAACAAATCAGAATCTCCGGCGTTAATCATTGGCTCAACAGTAAAGGTCATACCCGGCACCAGAATGCAGCCGGTACCTTTTTTGCCCACATGTGGTACGAACGGTTCCTCGTGAAAATCCACACCGCAGCCGTGACCGCCAAATTTGGTAACTACCGAGCAGCCGTTGGCTTCGGCATGTTCCTGAATGGCAGCTCCGATATCACCCAGAAAGCCCCATGGGCGAATGGCAGCCAGCCCTACTTCCAGGCATTCTTTTGCCACTTCCACCAGACGTTTGCGTTCCGGTGTGGTTTCCCCGATGATAAACATACGGTTGGCATCAGAATAATAGCCTTTGTAAATGGTGGATACATCCACATTTACGATATCGCCTTCTTTTAAAATAATATCCGGTGACGGAATACCGTGGCATACTTCGTTGTTCAGCGAAGTGCACACACTTTTCGGGAAGCCTTCATAATCCAGCGGCGCAGGAATAGCCCCCTGTGCTACAGTAAAATCGTGCACCAGTGTATTGATATCCTCAGTGCTCATACCCACTTTGATATGTTTGGCTACATGGTCCAGCACAGCAGTGTTGATAGCCGCACTGGCACGAATCCCTTCCAGCTCTTCAATGGTGCGAATCGCATCAAAATCCGGCACTTCAAAACCTTTCAGCGCAAACGCAGTGATTTTGCTGTCAAAATCCAGATGACATTTCTTATATTTTCTCCCGCTGCCACACCAGCAAGGATCATTTCTTCCGATACTCATAGTGTTCTTTCATCCCTTTGGTATAAATTTTTTGTGAATTGCATTACAACTAATTATTATACAATAAAAATGCCGCGGATAAAAGAGCAGAACCATAAAAATGAGGAGAAAATGTTTCACGTGAAACATTTTTACTGCCTAACATGACAAATTTCGACAGTGTTGTAACCAAACCTAAACATCGGCATTATAGGATATATGGTAAAATATGTATTGGAGAGTGGTCACGCTGTTTTGCACAGCGCATGACGGTATAAAGACGGCTTGCCTCATATGAGGAGGTGGTAATATGGTTACTTTTGAAGCGTTGACTTGTATGTTTACATTGGGTCTGCTGATTGTAGCAATTATCGCCTTGCAGAAGAAGTAAGAAAAGTAACTTATGAATAAATAAAAAAATTACCCCGTCTCTGACCTCAGAAATCGAAGACGGGGCAACTCGAAACACATTTTTGAGGGCAAGCCGTTTGGATTGCTCTCCCTTGTTATTTATATGATAGCATAGGGAAAAATATACGTCAATAAAAATCGCCTATTTTATGTAAATTGATTCACGTGAAATATTTCGGCTGCATTACAGCGGTACATTTGCAATATACTTTGCAGGAATTTATTTGCAGTGTGCAGAATAATATCATATCACCGCACTTGGTGATGGATATTCCATAATTTTTCACAACAAACAAGGGGGAGTATGTTATGTTTCAGATTAAAAATTTTACAGACAATGACGATGTTAAGGTAATCTTGGAAAAAGGACCGTTTCAGGTAATTGAATATCAGAGAGATTTGAGCGTACAGCCTGTAGAGGCGCAGATTGCGTATTTCTGCAATGCTATGAATGTGCGGAAACGTCAGGTAATTTGTGATGTGAGCAAATCCAATATTACAGTGCAGTCCGGTGCGATGCAGTGGACCGTGGGTAATGTAAATGCTACCACAGGTGTAAAAGGCGTGGGCGATTTGTTTGGCAAAGCTTTGCGCGGCAGTGTGACCGGGGAAAGTGTTGTGAAGCCGGAATATACCGGTGATGGCATTCTGGTATTGGAGCCGACATACAAACACATTCTGCTCATTGATGTGGATGACTGGAATGGCTCTATTGTGCTGGATGATGGCTTGTTCCTGGCGTGTGATTCGGAGCTGACCCACAAAGCTGTACCGCGCAGCAATGTGTCTTCTGCTGTGCTGGGCAACGAAGGCTTGTTCAATTTAGGTATTCAGGGCACCGGCTGGCTGTGTCTGGAATCGGCTGTGCCAAAAGAAGAGCTGATTGAAATTACGCTGGACAATGATGTGCTGAAAGTAGACGGCAACAATGTGATTGCGTGGAGCGGTAGCTTAAGCTTTACCGTAGAACGCTCCGGTAAAACACTGGTAGGCTCTGCAGCCAGCGGCGAAGGGCTGGTAAATGTATATCGCGGCACAGGGAAAGTATTGATGGCACCGGTTGTAAAAGGCGCAATGTAAAATTTAGAATGTTTCACGTGAAACATTTTGGGTGTATAATTGCAAAATAAAAAAGCCAGTGATGATTTCTGCTTTAAATCAAATGCAGAAATACATCCTGGCTTTTTTTGTATATGGATAATCATTCTGACCTTCGGTCAGCGGTACGCTGTGGGCAGCGTACCTTACAACAATCCCCCGTTAGCCTTTGCCAACGGGGGATTACG
>JAGARS010000042.1 GCA_017622155.1 Peptococcaceae bacterium | reverse complement strand
CTCTGTTTCAAGCCTTTCCCTGCAGCAATAAAGATTGGGGATACGGAAGTATCTTTTTCACCCCAGGTAGTGGATAAGCTATCGGTGTGGTCAGCATTGTAACCTTCTGCTACCCAGTATACGATATCACCGCACTGTGGACCACCCATACCCAGCAGTACAGCATCTTTGTTTCTCAATGCCAGTGCTACTACACGTTTTCCGGTTGCTGGGTTTTTGTACCCATACAGGCGAGTCATAATTTCTTCTTCCCATTCATATTTATCTTTTGGCTCTACAATACCGTGTGGATCGCGACCTTTTAAGTTCAGATAAATGTGATTGCTGCGTGGTGCACAAGCTACTGTTCTATCCCAATCGATTTCAGGCAGTTTGTTGCCGTTTTCGTCACGTTTCAATACTGTCAGACCCAATTCTTCCATAACGGTGATGTTCATACCGGTCATTTCACCCAAACCAACGATATCATGTTTTGGGCAAACCTGTGCATGGTCAGATACAATAAACACAGTCCAGTCTTCATCTAACAGATGCAGGAACTGACCAATATAATCATCGGCTGCTTTATAGGTTTCTTCCATGAAGTATTCATATACTTCTTCAGGATTTTTATTGTAGCCTTTGTCACTCATAAAGCGAATGAAGTTATGCTCTACCAGGTCAATCATATGATAGTGAGAGAATACCACTTCATACCCTAAATCGTTCATGCAGTGATTCAGACATTTTGCCTGATATACACCGGATAATTTCCAAGTATCCAGCATGCAGTCGATTACCATTTCTTTATCGTGAGAACCGAATGTGGACTGTGGAGGTGGATAGCCGCCTGCACTTACCAGTTCATCGTACAGACTTGCAGGATATACTACATTGCGCAGAGCAGTAGTACTCATAGCACCGGATACGTACATTTTTACGAAGCTGCCGTCTTCTGCAATGTCTAACAGCTTCATAGCACGAGCACCCTGTTCTTTTTCGCCTTTCCAGATTACATCATCTACAATCTGATCAACAATCTGACCAAGATAGAATACCGCCATTGGCTCTGTTTCTTTTTTAGATTTGTACATTGCTACATGGTCGTATACACCATTTTCATTCTGCAGAATCAGGAATGGTCTACGCACCATACCTTTACTGGTTAACAGCACCATTTCTTTTGCACCTTCCGGTGCATTTGCCCAACCGGTTGCCGGTTTGATAGTGGATTGGCTAGTTAAAATATTAGCACCTTCAAAAGTTGCAGATAAACCAGCTTTTGGGTCCATCATTAAACGCAGCGGAACAGATTTCATATTTTCCTGACCGGAACGCAGTTCTGCATGTGTAACGGAATTTTCATTGATTTCGGTTACCACTTCATCTTTGATAACACATTTCAGGTTTGCCTGGTCTGCAGTACCCATAATCAAAGTAATTGCATCCGCATCTTCACTTGCTTTGAAAATGCATTCTTCATCACGAGTAGCTACGTTTGCCCCTACTACACCCGGTGCTACACCGTCTACGACTGCCAGATTTTCGCTCTGAATGGTTGGCGGCCATGCACAACCCGGCCAGTGCCATACCAGTGTCTTTTTGCCGGCTTCTGCAAAACAATCCCATGCAGCTTCTGCCCAGCACATACGGGAATCCAGGTTATAGCCTGCTGTATCAATAGTATTACCCTGACGCCAGAAGCATGTAATACCATGTACATTAGAGTAGCAACCACGGGATAATGTGGTCCACATAGATGGAGTTACTGTTGGATGTCCACCCAGCATCACCAGGTCATCACGCGGTGCACCGGCTTCAATAAATTTTTTGGTGTTTGGCATAATGCCCATTTCCACATATTTTTTTGTTAATCTTGGGTCCATACCGTCCAGACCACATACAAACATTTTTTCACTTCTTACTTTTCCCATTGGAATTCCTCCTTTAAAATAATGACTATATTACTGTCATGCTCTGTTATTAGTGTAATCTATTATTTTAATTTATAGAACCCACAAGCTATATACTATCTTTTGCTGTAACTTTTATATACCATAAGACTGAATATTTTATTTGCATAAAGAAAGACATACAAAACAAATGCAGTTCTGTATGCCTCATCAATCATTGTATATTATTTTTAAAAAATACTGCAAAACGCTTTTAAGAATTCTGTCAATTCTTCTGAAAAGCCCTCTGCGCCATTGGTCAGCCCAATAAAACTGATGCTGGTATGCCCATTGATATTCACCGGAATTTTTTTTACGCTTTTCTCATTAGAAAATACAGCCTGAAACTCAATTTCATTGAATATTGCCCCGCCTAAATTATTTTTTACAAGTTCCGCTCGTTCAGAAAAGCCATTTACAATATGCCTATTTTTCAAATTTTCTATTTCCATCATTTGTGGGTTATAATCGATACTAAACATAGGAATCTCAGGCATTTCCTTTCCGGTAATCAAATCGTATTTTGCCCATGGTGATTTTTTCCCAACTACAAACCATAACGGTACTTTAGCGATTTCAATACGCCCTAGTTGATAGCGTTCTTCTAACAAATCAAACTGTTTATACAGGCTCGCCCCCGTCATGGTTGTATAATTTGTTAAGATTACAGAAGAACTATCGATTTTCAGAGTATCACTAGCCATTAAAGACTCTAGTTTCACAATTTGAATGTCCATATCAATTTTATTATGCGTGTTCTTGTAATCCATAAGAAAATTTAATATTTTTTTATTAGCTATGCTGGATAATATATAAACGGTTAAATGTTTTTTTGTTTTCTTATTCGTATTAGACATTACATCATTTATATACGGACGCAGCTTTTCCTCCAGTTCTCGTTTTTGACGAAAAATCTGCACTGCATATTCTGCCACCATCTCCCCTGCCAGCGTCAAGATACACCCTTTATTAGTGCATTGTATCAACTGCACACCAAAAAGTTGCTCCAGATTCTTAATGCCGGCTCTCACAGACTGATGTGAAACATAAAAATTTTCAGCGGTTTGCGAAAGTGATTTGGTTTCCTGTAAATCTAATAAGTATTCTAAAAAATCCGTTTGCATTAAATCACATCCATTTCTAAACGAACTATAGCTTCTTGCAAACATTTATGTAAAAGGCGCAGTTCGACATACACCAAATCAACGGGCGGATGAAGGCATCCGCCCCTACATATTTCACTGACGCAAAAAAGATACGAAATCATATTTCCCAGCGGCCCTCAAACGCTCGTGCCAACGTCACCTCATCCGCATACTGAATATCGCCGCCCACAGGCAGCCCCTGTGCAATACGGGTAACCTTGATGCCTAACGGCTTGAGTAAATTGCTCAGATACATGGCGGTGGCT